>JBIIBI010000027.1:0-8997 GCA_044239485.1 Microbacteriaceae bacterium
CGCAGTTACCGAAAACGTTGAGTTGTATTCGTGGTTGATACTTTCGAGTCCAACAGGAATGATTCCGTAATCAAGCAGTACAGAGTTGGCTGGCGCAAGCAAGCTTTGAATTTGTTGTTCGGTGGTGAGGTCGGAGAAAGCCAAGACACAACCCCTTCCTCGTCACTTAGTAAAAACTTCAATGAATTTCGTTGTGAGTCAATTTTACTTTGATAGCCACTCTCAGGAGTAAACGGCTAGATGCTGCACAGATGGCTTAGAAGGGCGGCGGAGCAATCCGACCGACAACTGGTTGAGACAGTTCAAAAGCCCCTAGAAAAATCTGGGGGCTTTTGTCGATGGTGGGATCTCGAGGCGTTGTTTTCTAACCCTTCACGTCGCATATTGTGACGCTTTCGCGCTTATACTCGCGAAGGGAACTGTCCCCTCTAATGAATTGAGAATTGTGGCCACCTCACGCAACCGTTGGATCGGTCTCATCTTCATCTCGATGTCCATTTCGTTGGTCATCATCGACGGAACCATCGTCAACACCATTTTTCCGTCGCTCATCACAGACCTGAACCTTTCCTCGACCGAGGTGCAGTGGGTTCAGGAAAGCTACGTCCTAGTCTTTGCTTCCCTGCTACTCGTGTGGGGTTCTCTCGCAGACCGCATCGGCCGCAAAAAGCTGCTCATGATCGGTATCGCAATCTTTATCGCATCGTCGATGTGGGCGGGTGTGGCTGACTCAGCTAATGTGCTGATTCTCGCTCGAGTAATCCAGGGAATCGGTGGCGCGATGGTGCTGCCCACGACCCTGTCGCTCGTCAACGCCAACTTTCAGGGTAAAGAGCGCGGTATTGCGTTCGCCATTTGGGGCTCCACCATCGGTGGAATGGTCGCTGTCGGACCCGTTCTCGGCGGCTGGCTTGCCACCGACTTCTCGTGGCGCTGGGCGTTCTTCATCAACGCTCCCCTCGGCGTGATCATCCTCGCCGGTCTTGCACTGTACGTCGTCGAATCCAAGGTGGCACAACGCGCCGGTGGAATTGATGTTGTCGGGGCCGCTATCTCTGTTGTCATGTTTTCGACGTTCGTTTTCTCGCTCATCGAGGGCCGCGTCTATGGCTGGTGGGAAATCAACACTAAGAACCAGTTCGCTCTGGGCGACTTCGAGTGGCCGACAACCGGCATATCGGTCATCCCCGTCTCGTTCGCCATTGCCGTCGTGTCGACTATTGTTTTCGTCTTGTGGGAGCGTCGACGCGAACACCAGCACAAGAATGTTTTGCTCGACCTGAAGCTGTTCCACATCGCCTCTTTCCGCAATGGATCGATCGCGGCCGCCATCATCTCGATGGGTGAGTTTGGAATCCTGTTTGCCATCCCGCTGTGGTTGCAGAACGTCATCGGGCTCAGCCCGATTTCATCGGGACTTGTGCTGCTATGGCTTGCCGGCGGAGCGTTCGTCGCATCGGGTGTCGGAGGGGCCCTCAGTGGCCGTCTTCCCGCCGCCCGCGCCGTTCAAATCGGTGTCCTTTTGGAACTGACCGGTGTTGCCGGAGTTGCTCTGTTTGCCTCACCCGAGGCCGGCTGGGGAATCATCGCACCGTTCCTGTTCGTTTATGGAATTGGTATTGGTTTGGCCACGGCTCAGTTGACCGGTGTCATCATGGTCGAGGTCCCGCCGGAGCAAATCGGCCAAGGGTCGGGTTCGCAGTCAACGGTTCGCCAAATTGGTTCGGCGTTGGGCATCGCAGTCCTGGGAACCCTTCTCTTCACGGGAACGCAGGCGTCACTTGAGGCGAAGCTCGTGGAGACCAACATTCCCGCAGGCCAGCAGACGCTCATCATCGATGCGGTTGTCGATTCGGCGGGTTCAGCAATCCCCGGTATCTCGGATGCACTCGTTGCAAACCGCGTTCCGCAGGACATTGCCGACTCGATCCAGGCTGATGCTGGCGACGCCTTCACCGACGGCGCAAAGTTGGCTGCCTGGTCGGCAGCCGGCTTCCTGTTGCTCGGCTTCGCATCGACCTTCAACCTCGGTCCGCGCACAGAGTCGAAGCCCAAGCCCAAGGCCAAGCCCAAAGCCTCGAAGTAGCCGCTTTAGCGCCTAGCGCATAAGTCGCCCTTCGAGTTTGGCGACTTCGACGTCGGCGTCTGGCAACAGACGGTCGAATCATTGTGATGTGGCTAAAGATGAATCCACCGAACACGGAAATCATGATGATCGCGGCGGAGCAATCCGAGCGACAACTGTTTGAGACAGTTCAAAAGCCCCCGAGGAATCGGGGGCTTTTTACCGAACAGGCGCCTGTTTTCGGTTATGAGTAGTTCTCTGCGCCACTACAGTGGAAATTCTGATGTCTGCCCCAAAAACTAAAGCCGAAACCCTAGGGCCCGCCTTCAACCGGCTCTGGTCAGCTTCGCTAGCAAGCAACCTGGCCGATGGCTTGTTCAAGACCTCCGCCCTCTTGTTGGCGGCAACACTCACCAAAGACCCAGTCGTGATTTCAATCCTGGCGGCGGTAGTGATGCTTCCGTGGTTGCTGTTCGCAATACCCATTGGTGGACTCGTTGATCGATTTGACCGCCGTTTGCTGCTCGCAACAGCGAACGCCATTCGGTTTGTAATGGCGGCGTTCTTGGCTGTGACCGTTGCGCTGGATTATGTCACAATTCCCACCTTGTACTTTGTTGCTTTTGTAATCGGGGCCGCCGAGGTGCTCTATGACACCACATCGCAGTCGATGATTCCCCAAGTACTCAAAATCAAACACCTTGAAAGAGGTAACGCCCGATTAGAAATCGGTGCGGTCACCGTCGGTGAATTCATCGGTACGCCGCTCAGTGGGCTGCTTTTCACGGCCGCTATCGCCCTTCCCTTTGCGCTAGGAAGCGCCGGGATCCTGGTCGCCGCGGTGCTGGTTTTGATGATTCCCGGCAACTTCAGAAAAACCATCGCAACAGACGAGAACTATGTTCCGACCGCGCCCACTACGTTTTGGGCCGACATTCGTTTTGGAATTCGCTACCTGTACAAGAACAAAACACTGTTGAAGTTGGTGCTACTGACCGCCAGCGTCGGCATGTTCTCGGCCGCCACCTCGTCCACCGTTGTTCTGTTTCTCACCGAAGAGCTTGCGGTCGAGCCGGTGTGGTTTGGGTTCGTGTTTGTCGTTCCCGCAGTCGGAGCAATCCTTGGGTCCATCACTGCCCCCAAGGTTTCCGCCGTGTATGGCAGGACCAAAGTAATGGCGTATTCCATGATCGCTTTTTGTTTGGCGGCAGTGCTTACCGGGTTTTCGCCAAACGTGTTCGTGTTCGCCATTGTCGGACTGTTGATGTCGGTGACCGTGACGTGGTGGAACGTTTTATTGATGTCGACGTACCACCAAATTATTCCGAACGAGCTTTTCGGGCGAATTCATGGAACGAGAAGGACGCTTGTCTGGGGGCTCATGCCAATCGGGTCACTTCTCGGGGGATTTATCGCACAGTACGGGCTGAGGATGCCTTACTTCATTGCTGGGGGAGTGGCCTTGATCATCGCTTTCGCTGGCTTCCGGTTCACAACTGGACTCACGCGCCTGCTCGAGCCATAGATTGAAATCCCGTGAAGACGACCAACCTGTCAAGGGAGGGCATTGCGGTTAGCGATTTTCGTCGAACAGAGCGCGAAGCTGCTCAAGGTCTGCCTTGCCTCGATCGGTGAGGGGAATCGGATCACAGAGTATGACCCGACTGGGAATGCTGTAGCTCGGTAGTCGTTTACGAAGCGCGGCAACAATCTGAGCTTCGCTCCTAGGGTTCCGCTTCGACAATTGTACAAACCCCACGATCACATCACGGCCGGTTTGGGAAAACTGCTTTACTGCGGACAGTTCAACCCCCGGCAATGAATTTATCTCGCGCTCCAGAGCGACGAGGGAAACCAGATGGTCGCTGTTCTTGACGATGTCATCGACCCTGCCTTCGAAGAAAATCTCTTGAGCCACGCCTTCGAGTCGGACCAGGTCTCCAGACCGCCAACCCCTCGTCCCGTCCGGAAAGGTGATGAACTGTTGGGACGTGAGACTTTCACTGAGATACCTTGTGGCTATTCTTTGCGTGGCCACAATCTGAAAGACACCATCCTCGTCGGTGTCGTCAAGCCTTATCCCACTTGCGTTCCCGAGAAGACCCAGGGATACAGGTCCGTTCTCCGGAATTTCGCCCATTGGCCAGGAACTTGCGAGCATCCCGACTGCTTCGGTGGATCCGTAACTGTGAACAAATTCTGTGTCACCCGAAAAAAGGACTCTGAATTTATTGACCAGATCCCATGAAACGTGACCCGAGCCGATGACAAATTTCTTTACCGTTTCAATTTTGGGGCCCTTGTAGTTCTCGGCGGCTTTTGCGAATACCCGTGCAAAATTCGCCCCGAGGTAGATTCGGTCAACGCGAGTTCCTCTAATCTCCTCAATCAACTGATCCATGGTCATCGATAAGGGATTTCGACTAATGAGATCCGCAGTGAAGTTAAGTGAGATTGCGTGAAAGAGCCCGACTGTCCAATTCAGTGGGCTGAGGTTGAAAACTCGATGACCGGATTCCTTAGCGGGATCCTGTGAATAAACAGGCGCGACGATTTCGTGGATTCGATCCCATTCGAAAACAACACCCTTCGGTTCCCCGGTGGATCCGGAGCTAAACAACACCACCGAAGAGTCAGGCTTGTGAGACTTGCGATCGGCCGCCCGTCCACGAAAAGTTTCAAGATTTCGATATCGAATGCCGGAAAGAAAGGGCATCGGCTGGCGTTTCATCGTCGGAAGTACGTAGATCACTCTGCTGCGAAGCTGGCGGAGTTGGAGCCTAATCTGTGTGCTCGGCATGCTTGAGTCAATCAACGCGCAACTCAGTGAGACCCTGGACAGGGCAGCAATCAGAAGATGCGAGCTGATTGAGAAATCGATCAGTATCGGGGCATATTCTCCGTGCGTTGTGCTGGCGGCTACGCGCCGCAGAATGTCCGACAGGCGCACGATTTCGACTTCTACTTCATCGCCGGTGAGGTGGGTATTCCCAACGGAAAGACTGCCAGTAATTCTGTTTCCCTTCGCTGATGGGCCTACAACGTCAGTCTAATATCGTGAGCGATTCGAGTAATTCTTCCATGTGCCTGTCGAGAGAGTATTGATGATCAAATGTTGCCCTGTTCGCCTCACTCCACAGTCGTGCGTCCTCAAACCCCGTGAGTATCTCTGATGTGATTTCTTCCGCAGCAAGTTTGCGGTTCGTCCGATACCCGGTGAAGTTATTGAAGGCCTCGAAAGCGAAATTTTCAGGTGAAATCCAACCGGCTCCGCCGAAGTGGTCGTAGGAGTAGACCGGGATTCCCATCACCAAGCAATACTGTGTGCTCTTGCCAATGGTCACCACCGCGTCAAATTGAGTAAGCAGCTCAGGGAAAATTCTTCCAAACCGGTCTCCGCCCAACCCCAGGTGGGTCACGTGCGTGCCGGCGGACTTCAATTGCCGAGACGTTTCCGCGAGCTCTTGCGGCAGGTGATTCGAGACAAACAGCACAGACTGAAGTCCGGCTGATTCCTTTTGCGTGATTCCGCGGAAACTGTGGGGAACCGGATTCTCGAACAGGTCCATCAGCTCTCTGTCCAAACCAAACTCGATCATTCGTTCTCTAGTCCTGCCCGACACGACAAGAATTCGATCCGCGACGGCATTCTCAATTTCCGGGAGAACAGCCCGCTCCCGCGCCTCCAAGGACCCCATGTGAAGCGTGACGATTTTTGCACGTGCGGCGGGATCAATTTTTTCTCTGAGCAATGTCTGCGGCCAAGCGTTATGGGTAATCCAAATCAGATCGAAACTCTCGATGCTCGGAGTCTCATTCCCCGGTAACGCAAGCGTGAGCTTTCCGCGACTCTCGAAATCAGTCAATTCATCACGCATCACGTCCTCGACGTTGTCACACAACAACGTCACGTGCCAGCCTCGAGATATAAACCACTCCACGAGTTCCAAAACGATGCTTTCAGACCCACCATACGAATCGAGTCGTGACGTGGTGACGAGCAGGCGCAAATTGTCTCCGTTTCGTCGCTCGTTGATTCGCGATTCTCTAATGCTATGCCCGCACTCACGGGTGGGTCAGATGGACTAGCGACGTGCCTGTGTCCCAGATGGATGGTGGGGGACATTGCTCATTAGGTGAGAAGGTAAGAGGGTGAAAAACAACGAGCGCGTCATCGTTACCGCGTGCGACGACAATTACGCGTGGTTGTGTCTCAATCTACTCAAATCGATGGGCAAGTGGGCTCGGATCACCCACGTCATCGATCTGGGGTTATCGACCGAATCTCGGCGAATGATTGAGGCTCGTTGCGCCGGCGTGATTGATGTTCCTCAACACGTTTGGACTGCAGCGGGAATCGCAGTTGACTACGCGGGTGCCATGACAATTCGACCGCAACTTCCGCAGTTGTTCACCCAGGACTACATCATGTGGATGGACGCAGATGTTTGGGTACAGGATCGATCTGCTGTGAAAACGTATTTCGATATGGCCGAAAGGTACGACGGCGACTTTGTTCTTGTCACTGAGTTGGATGCGGAATACCCCTATTGCGTTGGCGCGTTCGAGGTGCGTCAAGAGCAACTTCGCGACTTGCATTCGCAACTGTGGGACGATGCCGTCGCCGAAGAACTACATGGCAAGGCACCCCTTAATTCAGGCGTCTTTGCGGCGTCACGACTGTCTCCAGTCTGGAAATCTTTCGATGAGTTGGTCAGACTGCAGTACATCGACAACATGGCGCTGAAAGTCAGCACACGGCTCGCGCACATGGCCGAACAACAATCCCTGAACCGAGTACTCCACGAGACTCAACGTTTCACGGCGTTGACCGCGGAGTTCAATTGGATTTGCCACTTCGGGCCACTCGCGCGCCGCGGGTTCTTCGTTGAAACCCCCAACCTCCGTCGGCGCCCGCACATCGTTCATTTGACGAATTTGCGGTCGCGGGAATCCATTTATCGCGAGAATTATCTTTTGTACGAAAGCCGTCTCAGTCGAATTGCACGATTCGTCCGACAACGAGTTGCGGCTGTCGCCCGCTAGTCTGTCCGAAGACGAAGGGCGGTCGTTGTGGAACATCTCGCCGGAAAAGCGGTTGCGGAGTTTGTAGGGACGGCTCTGCTGGTCAGCGTCGTGATCGGTTCGGGCATTATGGGCGCGAACCTCTCGTCCGACATGGGTGTCGTGCTCATTATCAACGCGCTGTCCACCATTTTCGCGCTGGCGTTGCTGATTGTCGTGCTGGGGCCGATCAGTGGTGCTCATTTCAACCCTGTCGTTTCGCTCATGCAGTTGTTCACCCGCGCACAGCCGCTGGGCGAATCACTGACCTTCATCGTTTCTCAGGTCGCCGGTGCAATCACCGGCGCGATTGTGGCCAACCTGATGTTTGACCTGCCCGCACTCCAATTTTCGACCCACGATCGCGTGAGTACGGGGATGCTCATCGGCGAAGTTATCGCCACCGCGGGACTGATTGCACTGATTGGCGTTCTCGTCCATCGCAAGCAGGACGCACTAATCTCCATCGCGGTTGCAGCCTGGATTGGCTCGGCGTATTTCTTCACGTCGTCAACGTCGTTCGCAAACCCGGCGGTAACCGCTGGCAGGCTTTTCACGGATACGTTCGCCGGAATCGCACCAGGATCCGTTCTTCCCTACATTGGTGCGCAGCTCGTGGGAGCCGCGATTGGCGTTCTAATCGTCACCGCACTTAAACGCACCTAGCCGGTCGTGAGATGATTGAGGTACTCAGTCAAATGAAGGAACATTGTGAGCACGGAAAAGACTAAGTCGCCATCACGTCGAACCCCCTCATCCGCGTCGACTTCAGGCGGGCAAGACGACGGCATTCTCGGGCGTTGGAAACGCCAGGTCTCTCTCTTCCTCGTCGGGCAGACAATCACAACATTTGGTTCTTTCCTCGTTCAGTACGCCATCATGTGGCACCTGACCCTAGAGACTAAATCGGGGATGGTCCTCGCGCTGGCCGCTATTTTTGGGTTCCTTCCGCAGGCAATCGTCTCGGTGTTCGCTGGCGTTTGGGCCGACCGCGTCAACCGAAAAATCATGATCATCGTGTCAGACTCGGCGATCGCGCTGGCGACACTAGGGTTGGCGTTCCTGATGCTCTCGGGCGTGGACGACCTCTGGCTCATCTTCTTGGTCATGGCCGTTCGGTCGGTCGGTGCCGGCGTTCAGATGCCCGCCATCTCTGCGTTGCTACCCCAGATTGTTCCTGCCGATCGGCTAATGCGCGTGAACAGCATCAACAGCAGCATTCAGTCGTCGCTGGGGCTGTTGGCCCCCGTCGCCGCCGCTGCGGTTTACGCCAACATGTCGATTGTCGCCATCTTTTTCATCGACTTCGTGACCGCCGTAATCGGCCTTTCGCTTCTCGCGATGGTTGCTGTTCCCTCGCTCGCGCGAGTGACGGACGGAGACAAACCCAGCTACTCCGCTGATCTCATCGACGGGATTCGCTACATCTTCGGTAACGAACTGGTGCGTTGGGTGATGGCAGTCTTCGGAATCGTGTTCCTGCTTATTGTCGCGCCGTCGAATCTGTCGCCGCTCATGCTGGTGCGAACTTTCGGTTCTGACGTGTGGATGCTGACAATTCTCGAGCTCTCCTTCGGCGTCGGGATGGTCGCTGGCGGTGCGCTCATGGCAATTTTTGCCGCAAAAATCAATCGCATTCAGGCAATCATCGGTTCTTCGATAATGTTCGGATTGCTCGCGGTCACGATGGGTTTCACCACCAATTTGATTCTGTTCTTTAGCTTGTTTTTCATTATCGGCATGGTGGTCCCCGCCTTCTCCACCTCGGCGATGACCCTCTTGCAAGAAACGGTTGAGCCAGAGCGCCAGGGACGTGTCTTTGGCTTCGTTGGAATCGTGATGTCCGTCGCGATGCCACTCGGCATGGC
>JBIIBI010000028.1:0-8733 GCA_044239485.1 Microbacteriaceae bacterium
AGCCGCTCACGGTCAAGTACACGATCAACGACGCTGTGAAGTGGTCAGATGGTGTTGCTGTTGACGGTGCCGACATGCTCCTCTCGTGGGTTGCTGGCTTCGGTTTCTTCAAGAACGCCGATGACACGTACATGTTCTTGCACGCTGCACCTCGCGATGACCTCGCGTCGACGGTACCCACTGTCGATGGTAAATCGCTCGAGTTCGTCTACGACAAGGCATACGTCGACTGGGAGATCAACTTCGGTGTTGGCGTTTCGGCTCACGGCACCGTCATGATGGCGTACCCCGAGATCACCGACGCCGCAGAAGCGAAGGCCAAGCTCATCGAAGCCGTTATGACTGGTGACGAAGCATGGCTCAAGCCCGTTGCTGACGCGTGGAACACGGGTTACCAGATGACCGACGCAACTGCGGCGGCCACTGACCCGACCACCGGTACGGCAAAGAACCTGTTCCTCTCGAACGGTCCTTACCGAGTCGAAGAAGTTGTTGCTGACTCGTTCGTGACCCTCGTGGCGAACCCGCTCTACACGTGGGGCCCGTCGCCCAAGTACGAACGCATCACCATCCGCGAAATCGGAGACCCGACCGCTGCAGTTCAGGCTGTCGACAACGGTGACGTTCAGGCAGCGTCGGGACAGCCCACGGCTGACCTCCTCGCACTCGTCGAGGGACTCCAGAACGGTTCCTTCGCCGGTGGTGACGAAGCTGCTTACGAGCACGTCGACCTCACCTTCAACAACGGTGGACCGTTCGACCCCGCGACCTACGGTGGAGACGCAGCTACGGCTCTCGCAGTTCGCCAGGCATTCTTGCTGACGATCCCGCGCGACCAGATCCTCGAAAACATCATCAAGCCGCTGAACCCGAACGCTGAGCTTCGTAACTCGCTGTTGACGATCCCCGGATCGCCCAACTACGCGGGCATCGTTGCTGCCAACGGTTCGGACTTCTACTCGGGAACCGACGCCGAGCGCGTCGAGAAGGCCGTTGGTATCCTCGCGGACGCCGGCATCTCGACACCGATCGATGTCAAGTTCTGGTACCCCACGGGCAACGTTCGTCGCTCGCAGGAACTCGAACTGATCCAGGCCAACAGCCTCAAGGCCGGTTTCAACGTGATTGACACGAACGAGCCGAACTGGGAGTTCACCGACCCGACTCTCTACGAGATCAACCCTCACGACGCGGTCATCTTCGCATGGAGCTCGACCAGCCTCGCGATTACGGGTAACGACCAGCAGTACGGAACCGGTAAGCCGTCGAACTTCCAGGACTACTCGAACACGACGGTTGACGAAAACCTGGCCGCGCTCGAGACGGAACTCGACCCTGCGAAGCAGGCCGAACTGCAGACTGCCGTCGAGGCTGCTCTGTGGGGCGACGCTGCGTCACTGCCGATCTTCCAGTTCCCCGGTTTGACCTGGTGGGACAACGGATTGACCGGCGTTGTGAACAACCCGCTGTCGCCGAACTACTTCTGGAACTTCTGGGAGTGGGCACCGGCTGCTGCAGCGCAGTAACCGATTCATCGCATCAAGGCTGGGGTCGGGCGTGAAAACGCCCGGCCCTTCGCCGTTTAATTGCGCGGGTCATCGCGAACGCGCACTTAGTGGCTAGTATTGCCCCAACAGTTACTGGCGTCCAACAATGCAGTTGTAGGTGGGAAAAGCATGCTTAGTTTTATCACCCGTCGTTTGGCGGCGACGCTCGCGGTGTTGCTCTTCGCATCGTTCATCGTGTACATGCTGACCGCAAATTCCGGGGATCCGCTCGAAGACCTACGTACCCAAAACGACCCCGCATCGGTTGCGAAGAGGGCTACTCTCACCGAGAAACTGGATTTGGACACCCCGGCGTTCTTCCGCTATTTCAAGTGGCTTGGTGGTGCGGCGAGTTGCGTCATCGGCCAGTGCAATCTGGGTGTGTCGGTGGTTCGAGGTGACGAGCCTGTTGCGAGCGCGCTGGGTAACGCGATGGAGTCGACTCTGTCCCTCGTGATCCTCGCTACCGTGCTTTCGATTCTGTTCGGTGTCGCAATCGGCATGACGACCGCACTTCGGCAGTACAGCGGCTACGACTACACCGTGACCTTCACCGCCTTCATCTTCTATTCGCTCCCCATCTTCTGGGTCGCCGTTCTGCTCAAGGAATTCGGGGCGATTCGATTCAACGAATTCCTCGGTAATCCCGCCATCCCCTGGGGGATAGCTCTTGCCATAGGCTTCGTCCTCGCTCTGGTGGTCCAGGCTGTCGTCGGCGGGCACCTTCGGTTGAGGATTCGTACTGCGGGAATTTCCTTCGCTCTGACCTCGGGAGTTTTGATTCTCCTCGACATCACGCAGTGGTTGAAAAGCCCGTCGATTGGCATCGTCGGCGTCGGGTTGTTGGGAATCGGCCTCGGCGCGCTGATGCTATTCGTCACCTCGAACCTGACGAAACGTACGCTGCAGTTCTCGGTCGGAGCGACCGTGCTCGGGGTGGTTGCCCTGTGGTACCCACTTCAATTCGTCTGGTTTTACTTCAACAACCCCCTCGCCATCGTGCTCGTTGCGGTCTTGCTGGCCGGAATCGGGATGGCTGCCGGCTTCTTCCTCGGAGGCGACGACCGCCCCGAGGCGATGCGCGTCGCGGCTGTTACCGGAGCGCTTTCCACCGCGGCACTCGTCCTCGACCAGATGTTCATGCGCTGGGGAGAATACGTCCAAATCATTCCGTTGCGCTCTGGCGTGATTTCGACGATCGGCGCAAACACCCCGGTGCTCGCGAACAGCGAAGACACGTGGATGAGGATGCTCGACTCATCGACCCACCTCATTCTTCCCACCGCCGCCCTCATGATTATTTCGGTCGCCGGTTACACGCGCTACACCCGCGCGACGCTGCTCGAGGTCCTCAACCAGGATTACGTGCGTACGGCGCGGGCAAAGGGATTGCCCGAGACCACGGTCATCATGCGTCACGCGTTCCGGAACACCCTCATCCCGATTGCCACGATTGTCGCCTTTGACTTCGGGGCAGTCATCGGAGGCGCCATCATCACCGAGCGCGTATTCGCGTGGCAGGGAATGGGTGCGTTGTTCAATCAAGGGCTCCAGGATGTCGACGTAAACCTCGTCATGGGGGTATTCCTCGTCACGGGAGTCGCCGCCGTCATTTTCAATATCCTCGCTGATCTGGCGTACTCCGCCCTTGACCCGCGTATTCGCATTTCGGAGGCCTAATCATGGCGCGCAAAAAGATAACGGCACCGAACACGGAACAGCTCGCGTTGTCGGAGTTGACGATCGAGCAACGACAGATCGAAGGCTTGAGTCTTTCGACCGTTGTTCGCCGCCGATTCTTTCAACACAAGGCGGCCGTCACGAGCATGATTGTTCTTGGATTGATCGTGTTGTTAGCATTCACGTCGGTTGGCACCATAATCGGCGGCACGGGTCGACTGGCCGCGGACACCGCCAGCGGAGAAATCATCCTGGACGGCCTTCGAATTAATGGCTGGTGGCCGTTCGACTGGTATCGCAACTATCCCATCACAACTCCGGGCGGCTTGCCGTCGTGGGAACACCCGTTCGGTCAGGACACGTTGGGCAAGGACATCTTTGCGCGGGTCATGCGCGGGATTCAGCAATCGTTGACGGTTGTGACTCTGATCGGGGCTATCGCCACTGTTCTCGGAGTCGTCATTGGTGCTATCGCCGGCTTCATGCGCGGCTGGCTCGACAACCTGCTCATGCGTTTGACCGATGCGATTATCATCATCCCCGGGCTCATCCTCGGCGCGGTCTTGGGTCGCACAATCGGTGGAAACGCAATTTCACTGGGAATCCTGCTCGGGCTCGTGTCCTGGACAGGACTCGCTCGTCTCGTGCGCGGTGAATTTCTCGCCCTCCGTGAACGCGAATTCGTGGACGCGGCACGTGTCGCTGGTGCATCCAATTTCCGCATTATCTTCCGGCATATCTTGCCGAACTCCATCGGTATCGTCGTCGTCAACGCGACGCTGCTCATGAGCGCGGCGATCCTCACTGAAACCGCGCTGTCCTTCCTCGGGTTCGGAATCACGGCTCCGGACATCTCGTTGGGACAAATCATTTCCCAGTACAACGAAGCCTTCAAGACACGGCCCTGGTTGTTCTGGTGGCCCGGATTCTTCATTGTCGTAGTCGCGCTGTGCATCAACTTCATCGGCGACGGATTGCGTGACGCTTTCGACCCACGTCAGCGCCGTATGCCGAAGATGACGAGCCTGACACGCCAATTCCGCGAGCTGATAGGGCGTGGTCACAAATGAGCAAGTTGATTTCAGATGGCCAAGGCGGTTGCTGCGGCGGCGGCGAGAACACTCAGCGAGATAACGAGTTGAACATTCACTCGGGATTCGACGCGAGCGCTGTCGTTAGCGCGTCGCTCCCAGTGCCGACGAACGAGAGCTGCTGCTCCGCCCGAGTCGCTGGTGACGAGGTCGCCGGGGCGAACGGTTCCCGCGAGGTAGGTGGTCTCGGGCAGGTGTTGACCCTGGTCGCGACTCGCGAACATGGCGGCGTAACGGCTGGGTGCGGGTGCGGCCCAGACCGCGATCCGTCGGTTTTTCAGGAACAAGGTCAGGCCCCACTTCGTATCGATGCGCTCGATTGCTCCCCACTCGATCTCGTGGGTCGTGACGATGTTTCGTACGTTGACACCGGTCTCGCGAATGATGAGTCGGGGTCGCCAGAATGTTGCGTAGATGGAAAGTGCGAGGAATGCGGTAACGCTGACTCCGCGCAGGGCATCGACGATGTCGCCTGTTGCGGCGGTGGTTGCTGCGGCGCCACTGAAGACAAGAATAAAGACGACGGCCAATACTCGACCAGAGCGGGACACGAAAGTGGTCATGTTCTCTATGGTGTCACGGAGGCGACTCGATGAGCGCGAAGCCCGTTGTAATCGAAGCACAGAACCTCGGTGTCGACTTTTGGGTTGACGGCGAATGGGTGATGGCTGCCGAAGACTTGAACTATTCGGTGCGTGCCGGTGAAGTTCTAGCGATTGTTGGTGAATCGGGTTCAGGAAAGTCGGCTTCGTCGATGTCGTTACTCGGGCTTTTACCGCCCAACGGTCGCGCCAAAGGGCGGGTTCTTCTCGTTGGCGAGGACACACTCACCGCGACCCCCGAACGAATTCGTGCAATTCGCGGACGCGAGATCGCTGTGATTTTCCAAGAGCCGATGACCGCGATGAACCCGGTGTACACAATCGGGTTCCAGATCGTCGAGGCTCTCAAGGTTCACTTTCCGAAACTCTCGCGGGCCGCGGCAAAGGCACGCGCGATCGAATTGCTTGGGCTCGTTGAATTGCCCGACCCTCAGAAAGCGTTCGATTCCTACCCGCACCAGTTGTCCGGGGGCCAGCGCCAGCGCGCGATGATCGCGCAGTCGATTTCGTGTGACCCCAAGGTGCTGATTGCCGACGAGCCGACGACGGCGCTTGACGTCACGATTCAGGCGGAAATTCTGGACCTGCTTCGATCGCTCAACGAGCGACTCGGTACCGGCATCATCCTGATTACCCACGACATGGGCGTCGTCGCCGACATGGCCGACCACGTTCTTGTCATGAAGAGCGGACGCGTCGTCGAATCCGGTTCGGTCATCGACATCTACAAGCACGCCAAGGTCGCGTACACCCAAGAACTTCTCGCGGCTGTCCCGCACCTCGGCACCGGCGCAGCGTCGGGAAAAAAGACGGATTCGCACAAGGGCGAGGTCCCGGTCCTGTCGTTGAAAAACGTCGACATCACCTACCCGAAGCGTGGGCGCGTCGCGGCGTTCCGCGCGGCCGAAGACGTATCGATTGATATTTATCCGGGCGAAGTGCTCGGACTCGTTGGTGAGTCGGGTTCCGGCAAAACCACCATCGGCCGTGCTGTGGTCGGCTTGTTGCCCGTGTCTCGTGGCTCGATCACCGTTGCCGGCCAAGACATGGTGAACGTGTCGGTCAAGGACCTGCGCGAGGTTCGTCGCCAAATCGGGATCGTGTTTCAAGACCCCGGCTCGTCGCTCAACCCGCGTTGGCCCATCGGGCAAAGCATCGGTGAACCGCTCGTTCTCAATGGCGGATTCAGTGCGGAACAAGTTTCGTCCAGGGTCGAGGACCTCCTTGACATGGTCGAACTGCCGCGCACGTATCGCAACCGTTATCCCCACGAACTCTCGGGTGGTCAGCGTCAGCGTGTCGGAATCGCTCGAGCGCTCGCCCTCAAACCAGCGATTCTGGTGGCGGACGAACCGACATCAGCGCTCGATGTTTCGGTCCAGGCGCGCGTTTTGGAGCTTCTCACCACCATTCAAAAGGTGCAAAAGTTCGCTATTTTGTTCATTTCGCACGACCTTGCGGTGATTGATTTGCTCAGTGACCGAATTGCGGTCATGCATCACGGTAAAATCGTAGAGCAGGGTTCGACGGATCAGATTCTGCGTAACCCGCAAGACCCCTACACAAAGAGGCTCATCGCCGCCGTGCCTGTTCCGGATCCCGAGGAACAACGCACGCGTCGACGTGCGCGCACCACTACCTAAAGGATTTCATCATGGCAATCGCCACACGCAACGATCTTCGAAATGTGGCGATCGTCGCTCACGTTGACCACGGCAAGACCACTCTTGTCGACGCGATGCTTCGCCAGACCGGCTCGTTCGCGGCGCACGGTTCGGTCGAAGACCGCGTCATGGACTCGAATGACCTCGAGCGTGAAAAGGGAATCACGATTCTCGCGAAGAACACCGCGGTGTCGTATTCCGGAAAGCACGCTACAAACGGTCCGATCACGATCAACGTCATCGACACCCCCGGCCACGCTGACTTCGGTGGCGAGGTCGAACGCGGACTCTCGATGGTCGACGGTGTCGTCCTTCTCGTCGACGCGAGCGAAGGACCACTTCCTCAGACCCGTTTCGTTTTGCGTAAGGCGCTCGAGGCGAAACTCCCCGTCATTCTTCTCGTGAACAAGACCGACCGCCCCGACGCGCGAATCGACGAGGTCGTTCACGAGTCGCAAGACCTTCTGCTCGGTCTCGCTTCCGACCTTCACGACGATGTCCCCGACCTCGACCTTGACGGAATCCTCGACCTCCCCATCGTTTACGCATCTGGTCGTAACGGCGCAGCGTCGTGGAACCGCCCGGCGGACGGCTCGCTTCCCGACAACGAAGACCTCGAGCCGCTGTTCGACGCAATCCTCAAGCACATCCCAGCACCCACCTACGACACCGACCACCCGTTGCAGGCTCACGTCACCAACCTCGACGCATCGCCGTTCCTCGGCCGAATCGCGCTTCTCCGTATTTTTCACGGTGAGCTCAAAAAGGGCCAGACCGTGGCGTGGATGAAGCACGACGGAACCGTGGAAAACGTTCGCATCACGGAATTGCTCGTGACCAAGGCACTCGAGCGCGTTCCCACCGAGTCGGCTTCGGCCGGGGACATCGTGGCTGTTGCCGGTTTCGAGAACATCACCATTGGCGAGACAATCGCCGACATGAACGACGCTCGTGCGCTTCCCGTCATCACAGTCGACGAACCCGCGATCTCGATGACGATTGGAACCAACACCTCGCCGCTTGTCGGCAAGGTCAAGGGTCACAAACTCACGGGACGCATGGTGAAAGACCGTCTCGACCGCGAGCTCATCGGTAACGTCTCGGTTCGACTCGTGGACATCGGTCGTCCCGACGCCTGGGAGATCCAGGGACGAGGCGAACTCGCGCTGGCGATTCTCGTCGAGAACATGCGACGCGAAGGGTTCGAGCTCACGGTCGGAAAGCCGCAGGTTGTGACCAAGAAGGTCAATGGCGCGACACACGAGCCGTTCGAGCACCTCACCGTGGACGCCCCCGAGGAATACCTTGGCGCCATCACGCAACTTCTCGCCGCTCGTAAGGGTCGCATGGAGGGCATGACGAATCACGGAACCGGCTGGGTCCGCATGGAGTTCATCGTCCCGTCGCGCGGACTTATCGGTTTCCGCACCGAGTTCCTCACGATCTCGCGCGGTACCGGTATCGCTAACGCGATTGCGCACGGATACGGTCCCTGGGCAGGCCAGATCGTCACGCGCCAGAACGGGTCGATCGTGTCCGACCGTCAGGGCGTCGCGACTCCGTTCGCCATGATGGCGTTGCAAGAGCGCATGGCGTTCTTCGTTCAGCCCGGTGACGAGGTCTACGAGGGCATGGTCGTCGGAGAAAACGCGCGCGCTGACGACATGGATGTCAACGTGACGAAAGAAAAGCAACTCAACAACATTCGCTCGTCGACGTCAGAAATCCTTGAGAAGATGACTCCGCCCCGCGACATGACGCTCGAAGAGTGCCTTGAATTCGCGCGCGAAGACGAGTGTGTCGAGGTGACGCCCGCGAAGGTTCGCATCCGTAAGGTCGAACTCGAGCAAAACCTGCGTGCGCGGGCTGCGTCACGCCTCAAGCGCCAGAACGAATAGACGCGACACGGATAGGCTGAACCTGTGAAGGTTGTGCGGTTTAGCCATGATGGGGAACCCCGTTACGGGGTGGTCGACGGGAACGTCGTCACTCTTCTCGAGGGTGACCCGATTCACGATGGAATCACGACGACGGATGTCACGGTTTCACTGGCCGACATCACACCGATAGCACCGGTTGTTCCCTCCAAAGTGATTTGTGTCGGCATGAATTTCGCAGAGCACGCGGCCGAAATGCACCATGATGGCCC
>JBIIBI010000029.1:0-8475 GCA_044239485.1 Microbacteriaceae bacterium
CGACACCAGCAAGGTGCCGCTCGCGCATCGCTAGAAATAGCGGGAACGTAAACGCCATCGCCGTGACTCCAGAAAGCGCGATATAGAGCCACACGCGCTTCATCCCGATCCGTCGAGCCTCCGCCAACATGAACACGACCGATGCAATGGCGACGACCGACAGGTCCGCCGACAACACCCAGTCCACGGCGGTGCCGAACCAGGCCGCGGCGTAATCCTGACCGCTCATGACGGCGATCCCGTTGAACACCATGGCGGTGACAAGTCCGATGCCGGCCAACACGAGGAAGATCCAAAAACGAATGCGTGACTCTTTGTTCATGACTGAAGACTACGCCGGAGCGAGGTACTCGCGAAGGTCGTTCACGACACGCTCATCAATCGAATGCCCCAGCCCGGGGTAGGCCTTGTCGATGACCGCGGTGTGAGTGTGGAGGAATTCGGAGGTTCGCTCGACGGCCGCCGGAATGATGACGGTGTCGGCTGTTCCGTGCGACCAGAACACGGTGGGCTTTGTCGCGACGAGGTCGGGGTCGGCGGGTTGAGGCGTCCCCGCGACGAAGCCGGCCAGCATCGCCGCCTTCGCGATTCGGTCGGGTCGTGTCCGCAACAACTGGCTCACCATAAATCCGCCTTGCGAAAATCCGATTGCAATCAGCTGGGCTTCGGGCAGGTGTTCGTCGAGCCAGTTCCACAGTGCGTCGGTTGCCGCGGCGGTGTCGTTGGGATCGGGGTTACCCGGGATCGTGATGGGCGCCCACGCGAAACCGCCGTTCGGAAGAGCAATCGGGGCTCGGGGGGAAACCCACGGCGTCGAAAGCCCGAGCCACTCCAGAATCGGGCGCAAGTCCTGTTCGTGCGACCCGTATCCGTGCAGAAGCAGTGTGACGGGGTCGGAGGGCCGGCGTTCCCCGAAATCGTTCGACGCAACCCACTGAGTGATGTCGGTGTCCACCGTCTCACGCTACTCGCCTCGCCCGTGCCCGTGCCACTCGGTCGCCCAGCCCTACAATGGGGTGAACTGACGGGGGTGGATCGATGGCGACAACGCTGACCATCGACATCGGTGGCACAAAGTGCGCGGTAGCAATCACGGACGATGACGGTGTGCACGGGCTCGAATCCTGGCCGACGACCGGGTCAACCGAAAACCTCGATCGCGCGGTCGCGTTCTACCAAAAACACCTCGAATCGGGCGGTACCGCTGCCGTCGCGGTCGGAGTATCGTTCGGCGGGCCGGTCGATTTTCGGACGTCAACGGTAAAGCGATCGGTTCATGTTTCTGGTTGGAGCGGTTTCGATTTCGCGGAGTGGTCGCACAAAACACTCGACCTTCCCATCGCGGTCGACAATGACGCCAAGGTCGGGGCGCTCGCGGAATTTCACCACGGCGGGCACGGAGTCGACGACCTCGTTTACGTGACGGTGTCCACGGGAATCGGCGCGGGAGTCATCAGTTCCGGTCGCATTGTGCGCGGAGCGTCCAACGAAGCCGGCGAATTGGGGCACACCCGTGTCAGTGACGACCCGAAGGTGTGTTCGTGCGGAAGGACGGGGTGCCTCGAGAGACTGTGCAGCGGCTATTGGATCGAACAAGATCACGGAAGGCCCGCGGCGGAACTCTTTGCCGACGACGACTTCCTCGCGGAATACTCGCGGGTTTTCGCACGAGGACTGAGCCACGCAATCCTGCTCTACAACCCCTCGGTGATCGTTCTCGGTGGCGGTGTCTCTCGGGTGGGCGCTCGCCTCACGAAAAGTCTGACTGATAGCGTCAGTCGTGAACTCGAGAGCTGGAGCCACATGGTCCCCGTCATCACGACATCAACATTCGACCGCGACGGCGTCCATCTCGGCGCGAAGGAGCTAACCCGTGACCTACTTTGATTCGTACCGAGAGTCGTTGACTTCGGCGTTGGGCTCGATTGACCTCGACGCAGTTTCTGCACTGCGCCAGTTGCTCGTCACCGCCCGTGCCGACGGGCGAACAATCTTCACTTGTGGAAAC
Organism: Microbacteriaceae bacterium; assembly: GCA_044239485.1. GTDB lineage: Bacteria > Actinomycetota > Actinomycetes > Actinomycetales > Microbacteriaceae > MWH-TA3. The sequence continues at coordinate 2,009 of JBIIBI010000029.1, forward strand.
GGCGGGAGCGCCTCGACCGCTTCGCACTTTGCGACCGACCTCCTCAAAGGAGCGAGCTACGAACGCGACGCCAAGTTTCGGGTCATTGCGCTGACCGACGCCACGTCGACGATCTCGGCCTATAGCAACGACGTCGGATACGACATCGTCTACGAAGAGCAGTTGCGGAACTTCATCGCACCGGGTGATGTTGTTATTGCGATTAGCGGTTCCGGAAACTCCGAAAACGTGATCCGCGCCCTTCGATTCGCCCAGTCAGAAGGTGCACACGCCGTCGCCTTGACCGGTCGTGACGGAGGAACGCTCGGGACGGCCGCGACTCTGCACATCAACGTCCCGGAACAGCACATGGGACGCATCGAGGACGCACATCTTGCGATCTGCCACATGCTGGCGTTTTCGTTCATCGACACCGAAAGTTAGCTTCTCACCCCCGAGACGAGCACTTCGGTCTTTTTGCCCGGACTAGAAGCCGAGAAGCGCGCCGGCGAGGGCGACAAAGATTCCGACAAAGATGGCCGGAGTCACGAATTTTGCGACGTTGAGCCACGGCGCGTACCGAATAATCGTGCGGGTCGTGTGGCTGGGCTTTGCGATCGCGGAAAGGTCACGCGCGACAGCCTGGGCCTCGTGTGCCGCGGCAAACTCGACGAGCGCGCCGAGAATTCCGGACGCCAGCAAGATTCCGAGGGCAGCCCAAATCGTGAACGACCCCGCGTCACGAATGGCGGGAACGAGCCCGACGGCGGTGATGAGCAGGAACGTTGGCGCCAATTGAGCGAACACGAGATGGGTTCGGGCACGATTCCAAAGATCGAGGAGTTCTTTTTCCGTCACGGCGCAATTCTGCCATGCATAGACTGAATCTGTACTCATGCCAACATCCGACGCCGAAACGACGCCCCCACTCGGGGCGATTCGTGGTCTCGCGCGGATTCTGCCCTTCGCCGGTCGAGACGTTTACGGGCTGATCGCCGGGATGGCCATCTCGCTCATTTCGAGCGCACTGGCTCTGGGAATCCCGATCGCCCTCGAGGCTCTTGTTGATGGTCCGCTGCGCGGTGACGACCCATCCCTCGTGTGGCCGGCGGTTGGACTCATCGCACTGCTCGGGCTTTTGGAGGCGCTGTTCATTTACCTCCGACGGGTCGCGGTTCTCACGCCGGGAACCCGAATCGATTCGCGAATTCGAAACGCGATTTACGACCACCTGCAGAACTTGCCCGTCGCTTTCCATGACAAGTGGCAGAGTGGCCAGTTGTTGTCGCGCGCCCACACCGACGTCGGCCTCATGCGACGCTGGCTGTCGTACGGTGCAGTGATGCTGGTGGGAAACTCCATCGCCATCGTCCTCGGCATTGCAATCCTGTTCACGTGGAGCCCGACCCTCGCGATACTCTTTCTGATTTGTTCAATTCCGATGTTCATTTTCGGTTCTCGTTTTCGTAATCGATTCACGGGACTGTCGAGAGCCGCCCAGGACCAGTGGGGCGACGTCGCGACATCAGTCGAGGAATCGGTTCACGGGATTCGCGTATTGCGATCGTTCGGTCGCGGTAACGACTCGCTGTCGAGGTTCGCGGAACGCGCAACGCAAGGGCGAAACCTCGAAGTCGCCAAAGGCAACGCACGAGCGACGCTCGGGTTTTGGTTGGAGTGGATTCCCGATTTTGCGATGGCGGCCTGCTTGCTCGCAGGTGTCTGGCTCGCGAGCGAGGGCGACCTGACCACCGGTCAACTCTTCGCCTTCTTTGCCACCGCAGCAGTTCTCGCCGGGCCGATCGAATCGGTCGGGTATTTGTTGGCGCTGACCCTCGAAGCGCAGAGTGGTCTCGATCGAATCTTTGACATCTTTGACCGCGACAACGCCATTACGAGTCCGGTTGCGCCGGTCGTTCCTAGGGCGTCCGCCGGTTCATTGGTGTTCGAGGATGTCCACTATCGACACGAGGGCGGTGATGGCCAGGTGCGCGACGTACTCAATGGCGTTTCCCTCGAGATTCTGCCGGGCGAAACGATGGCAGTGGTCGGTGCAACCGGTAGCGGCAAGACGGTTCTGACGGCGCTACCGGCTCGGTTGTACGACGTCACGGCTGGCCGGATTCTGTTGGACGGTGTCGATGTTCGTGACCTGAGTTTGGACACCCTAAGAACGCGGATTGCGATGGCGTTCGAAGACGCGACGCTGTTCTCGGACACCGTTCGCAACAACGTGTTGCTGGGGCGACACGACCTGGTTGACGCCCCCGCATCCGAGTCCGACGCGGTGTTGGCGCAGGCGTTGTCGATCGCCGAGGCCGAGTTTGTTCACGACCTGCCGGACGGCGTGGACACCATCATCGGCGAACAGGGGTTGAGCCTCTCGGGTGGCCAGCGGCAGCGACTCGCCCTCGCGCGTGCGATTGCCGCGGCACCGGAGGTGCTGGTCCTCGACGATCCGTTGTCGGCGCTTGATGTCGAAACCGAAGCACGGGTCGAAGCAGCTCTGCGAAAGGTTCTTTCGACGACGACGGCCTTGGTGGTCGCCCACCGACCTTCGACTGTCATGCTTGCTGATCGGGTCGCCCTCTTGGACAACGGCCGCATCGCGGCTGTGGGGACCCACTCGGAACTTTTGGCGACGTCCGCGACGTATCGCCATCTCATCTCGTCACTGTCAGACGAGCCCATCGACGTTGATGACGAGGGGGGTGTCTCGTGAGCACGACCGGAGTTTCGGGCGAAGACCGTCAGGATTTCACCAAGCGGGAAAACAAGGCGATACGCGTCCGATCTATCGCTCTCTTGCGGGTTTTGGTGCGGCCACATCGCGCGCGGTTCGGGTGGACCGCCATCATGATCGTTGCCAGCACGGCCGCCCAGGTCGCAGGCCCTCTGTTGATTGCGTGGGGAATCGACATCGGATTGCCCGCCGCGGTCGACAACGGCAACTTCGCGCCGATTCTGACAATCGTTGTCGCGTTCCTCGCCACCGGAATCAGTGCAGCGGGATTCCTTGCGGCCTACACGCGCTGGTCAATCGCGATCAGTCAGGACATTCTCGGCGAACTGCGTCGACGAATCTTTGCGCACACCCAGAGGCTAAGCCTCGAGTTCCATGAGCGTTACACGTCGGGCCGAATCATCGCCCGTCAGACGAGTGACATCGACACTCTCGGTGAACTGCTGAGCGGTGGATTGAGCAACCTCGTCGCCGGACTGCTGTTCCTCGTGTTCACCGCCGTCGCGCTCGTGTCAATCGACCCACCGAGCGGGGTTGCCCTTGCTGTCGCGTTGATTCCCATCGTTGCCGTCACTTGGTGGTTCTCGAATGCTTCCCGCCGGGAATTCCGAGCGTCGCGCATCTATTCCACGCGACTCATCATTCAGTTTGTCGAAAGCATGACGGGAATCCGAGCCGTCAAGTCGTTCCGACGGGAACCTGTCGATCGCGCAGCATATGCCCGGAAGGTCGAGGATTATCGCGAGGCAACCCGTCGCACGATTCACGTTTTTGGGATCTACGACCCGGCACTCAAAGTCATCGGGACACTGACGGTCGCCGCGGTTCTGCTGGTCGGGTCTTTCCGTGTGATCGACGGGACCCTCGAGGTCGGAGCCCTTCTCGCCGTCGTCTTGTACACACGGAGATTCTTCGGTCCAATCGAAGACCTCGCCATGTTTTACAACTCGTTCCAGTCCGCGTCCGCCGCGCTGGAAAAGATTTCGGGTTTCCTCGAAGAACGGCCCTCGGTCGTCGAACCAGTCAACCCCCCACCGTTCGAGGCGAGCCGCGGAGATCTCGTGGCGACCGACGTGTCGTTCGCCTATTCCGCGGGGAATCCAATTTTGCCAAAGTTCTCGTTGTCGATTTCCGGGGGACAGACAGTCGCCCTGGTTGGAGCGACGGGCGCGGGCAAATCGACGCTCGCCAAGCTCATCGCGCGTTTTTACGATCCGACTGAGGGCATCATCACACTCGACGGTCGTGACCTGACCACAATCGGCGATGTCGATTTCCGACGAGCCGTGACTCTCGTCACACAAGAGGCGTACCTGTTCTCGGGGAGTATCGCCGACAACATTCGACTGGGCAAGACCGACGCAACCGACGACGAGGTGGCGGCGGCGGCACGGGCCGTCGGTGCGCACGATTTCATCACAGCCCTTCCCGACGGTTATGACACGGACGTCAACAAGCGAGGGAGCCGAATCTCGGCCGGACAACGTCAATTGGTGTCGTTCTGCCGGGCGTTCATTGCGAATCCTCGGGTCTTGATTCTCGACGAGGCAACCGCGTCCCTCGACATCCCCAGCGAGCGGTTGATCCAGAGTGCGCTGCAAAAGCTACTCAAGGACCGAACGGCAATCATCATCGCTCATCGCCTGTCGACCGTAGAAATCGCGGACCGAGTTTTGGTTATCGACGGTGGCCGGATCGTGGAGGACGGACCCACAGCCGAACTTCTCAAGGGTTCCGGTCGTTTTGCAACTCTTCACCGGGCGTGGCGCGACTCTCTTGCGTGATTTCGCCTCTATTCGCAGGACACGATTCGCACTAGGCTTGAGCAAACAATCCCCCGATTCAACGAACGGTGAACGACCATGACAACTGTTTTTCGCGCAGACGACCTCAATTCAGACGACTACACCGAATCCCTCCTCGCACCGCCGATGGCTACCCCCATCAGCGGCGACATCGTGGTTCGTGACAAGTCGTATCTTGCCGACAGTGACCACGGCGTGTGGTCCGGTTCGTGGGAATCCGAGCCCGGAACGTCTCGTTGGGAATTCACCAACACCGGCGAGGTCATCACAGTAGTTTCTGGCCGTATGACGGTGGAAGAGGACGGCGGCGAGCCCGTCACCCTCACCGCAGGCGACACCGCCTATTTCCCGATCGGCTGGAAAGGCGTGTGGACGGTCCACGAGAAGCTTCGCAAGGTCTACGTCGTCTATTCGGCCTAGCTCCGACACGTCTTCGACACGCGAGGGCAGGAGTCCAGAGAGGGGCAAAAAAAACTTGCTAGCCTAATTCTTGTTAATTGATTTTTGTCCCGACAAGAAAGCTGCTCATCGTGAACCGAATCCTCTCTCCGCGCTCTCTCGCGGCCCTCGCGGTTTTCACTGCAGTCTTTGCACCCTCCCCTGCTCACGCAGTCGGTGACCCATTCACGTGCACCGCCGTGACGTATCAGGTTGTTGGCGCACAACTGAAGATCGGCGCAGTCAGCAACGGTGCACTGACCTACACGAATGTAGGAGCCGCTCACGCGCAAAACTATAACGCTGGTGGTTACAACACGGTGGATGACTATATTTATGCGATTTCTAGTTTGCGCGAAGTTCTTCAGATTTCCTCGGATGGAACGGTGGTAGCGACAGGTATTGCCGGTATCCCCTCGGACGCTAGTTTCGTAGCCGGAGACGTAACTCCGGACGGACTGAGCCTCATTGCTTTCAACGCCACCGACAAGTCGGTGTGGAGTATTGACCTACTTACCGTTGCGGGAACTCAGATTGGTAACTTGGGATCGGCTGACGTCGGTGACTTCGCGATTGTGAACGACGGCGGAACAACGACTGCCTACGGATTTGACACGGCCACGGGAAACCTTCAGTTTTTTAACCCGACCGCGAATCCCATCATTGTCGACAACAACACCTCGGTAGAGATTGGCGCGGGAGGCGCGAAGGGCGCGGTGTGGGCTGATTCCTCCGGAAACTTGACGGTCTATGTCAATGGAACCGGAGACGTGTACAGCGTCAAGAACCCGAGTGCGGCATCACCGGTTGTCAAGAAAGTTGCATCGGGGCCATCTGGTTTTCAAAATGATGGCATGAAGTGCGCGCTCGCAGCGTCAGCGTTCCCCGACCCCGACGAATCGACCGAGGATTTGGCCGCGACGGGGGCTTCACCCATTGCGCTCTCGTTGATCGCATTCACCTCATTGGCACTGTTTGCCGTCGGAAAAACAATTCGACGCACACGCCGCCTCGAATCCTGACTCGGCCACAAACGTCGCGTGAGTGAATCGCGCTGTTATTCTGCGAGGAATGAATATTAACTCTCCGCAGAGCCTTGGCCGTGGTGCGCTCGTCGCCGCGACACTGATTGCCTTGGCGGCTCCCGCGCTCTTTGTTACCAGGGGAATACCCGTGTTCATGGGGATGGGGTACGCGGCTCTCGCCATCGGCCTAGTCATCGCGTTCACGAACAACCGCGTTCTTGGACGCGACTTGTCGCTCATCGCGGTGCCCCTCGTGGCCATCAGCTTCATCTCGATCGAGGCGAATCTTGAGTGGGGCAATATCGCTCTGATGGGTTCCGTTCTCACGCTGTGCGTGGTTTTTCCCTATGCGATGAGTCGATGGGTTTTTCGTGATCACATCGTGCGGTTCCCTGGACGACCGGGTGAACCCTGGTCGCGGGGGGAGTGGGTGTGGCTGGGCGCAGTTCTCGTGCTCGGGTACCTCATCTTGCCGGT
>JBIIBI010000031.1:0-8394 GCA_044239485.1 Microbacteriaceae bacterium
CAAGAGATCACGAGAGAAAAGAGGAGAAATGGAAAAGACATACAGCTCCCGCGACGGGCGCTATCAACACATCGAGGTTCGACAAGAACGGGACGACATCAAATTCGTCGGTGACCGCTCCGGTTCGGACTGCTACCACACGCTGAAGGCCGAAAACTTTGCGTCATTCGTCGTGAGCATCGGTCAGCCCGCAGGCACCGACGTTATGACCGCAATCGGGACGGTCCTGGAATCAGACCCCACGAAACTGTGGGACGCGATTCACGACGGATTGACGGAAACCGACTTCTCGTGGCAGTCGATGGACGACATAGACGACATGATGGCGTCCTTCGACTCGATGCGGGGGTAACTGCTAGGCGGCGTACTTGTTGCCCTCGGCGGCCGACTTCGACGGGAGCACGCTAACGACCAGGTTGAAAACAAGAATCGCCAATCCGGAAATGAGTGGGAGAATGGCAACCCCCAGCAGTGCCACGATTTCGGCGGCCAATGCCTCACCCGTCAAGGTTCCTGTAACGGCGGCGACGATAACGGGAATCGAGGATGCGGCGACAACGAAGAACAAGATTGCGGGTACGAGATACAACAACAGCCACTTGCCCGAGAAACCCGCGTCGTGGAATCGACGAACGGAAAGCGCTAGCGAGGGAATCAGGATTCCCAGAGACCACACAAGTGAGATTCCGCTGACAACGACGTTGGGATCGTTGGGGTCACCCATGAGCATGTCGAGAACGACTGCCACAATCAAACTAAACAGCGAAAACCACCAGTATTCGGGACGAGAAGCGACTCCTTTGAATACTGCGTACTTGCTGAAAACAGTTTTGATTGCCGTAAAGAAACTCATTGGTGCTCCTTAGGTTGCGATACCAGATTTTATCACCTTAGTGAATGATTGCCGAAAATAGGCCAACGGTCAGTGAAAAAAGTGTCGTTCGCCCGTGAAATACATCGTGACACCCGCTGCCTTTGCCGCGGCGATGACCTCTTCGTCCCGAACCGATCCGCCGGGTTGAACAATCGCGGTGACTCCCGCATCGAGCAAGACCTGAAGTCCGTCGGCGAAGGGGAAGAACGCGTCACTCGCTGCGACACTGCCAGTCGCTCGGTCGCCCGCTCTGGTGACCGCGAGGTGACACGAGTCAACGCGATTGACCTGGCCCATACCAATACCCACCGAGGCGCCGTCCTTCGCCAACAGAATGGCATTCGATTTCACCGCACGGCAGGCTCGCCACGCAAATTCTAGGTCCGCCAAAGTGGTCGGGTCCGCCGGTTCGCCCGTGACGAGCGTCCATTCGGCTGCGGGGGCAAAGAAGCGATCAACGTCTTGGACGAGAAAGCCGCCCGAGACCTGGCGCACTTCGCGTTCTGTTGGGGCGAACGATTCGGGAAGAACCAACAGCCGTAGGTTTTTCTTCGTCGTGAGGATGGCGAGCGCGTCCGCGTCAAAGCCGGGGGCGACAATCACCTCGGTGAACACCTCGACGATGGATTCCGCCGCGGCTTTGCTGATCGCTCGGTTCGACGCGATCACGCCACCGAACGCTGAGACGGGGTCGCAGGCATGAGCGCGGGCGTGGGCCTCGGCGATGGTCGATCCGACAGCGATTCCGCAGGGGTTCGCGTGCTTGACGATGGCGACCGCCGGTTCGGCGTGGTCGAACGCCGCGCGAACGGCGGCGTCCGCGTCCACGAAGTTGTTGTACGACATCGCTTTGCCGTGCAGTTGTGTCGCCTGCGCGATTCCCGCGCCACCGTGGACGCCAAAGACCGCCCCGGCCTGATGGGAATTCTCGCCGTATCGCAGAGTGTCGAGCTTTTCCGCGGCGATTCGAAGAGCCGGGGCGAAACCTGATTCGTCGTGCGGGTATTCGTTCTGCATCCACGTCGCAACAGCCGAGTCATACCCCGCGGTGTGAGCGAACGCGCGACCAGCGAGAACTCGGCGTTGATCGAGAGTCGTTCCGCCAACGGCGACAGCGTCGATAACTTCGGCGTAGTCCTTCGGGTCCACAACGATGGCAACGTTGTGGTGGTTCTTGGCCGCCGCTCGAACCATGGCCGGACCGCCAATGTCGATGTTTTCGACGATGACGGTCGGGTCTGCACCGCTTGCGACCGTTGCCGCAAATGGGTACAGGTTGACAACAATGAGCTCGAACGGCTCAATCCCCAGTTCCGCGAGTTGAGTGACATGCGAGTCATAACGAAGGTCCGCGAGTATCCCCGCGTGAATCGACGGGTGGAGTGTCTTGACGCGACCGTCCAGCGATTCGGGAAAGCTCGTGACCTCGCTGACTTCCGTGGCATCGAATCCCGCGTCGCGAATCGTCTGACACGTCGACCCCGTCGACACCAACTCGACACCCGCCGCCGAGAGTGCGCCCGCGAGCGCAAGGAGGTCCGTCTTATCGCTCACTGAAATGAGTGCGCGGCGAATCGGAATTCGGTCCAGGGAACGATCGGGGGCGGGAAGTGCGGAAACCATCAGTTCTCCTCAATCGCGGTTTCGCGATTCGCGATGTCGCGAACCACGTCAGCGAGTAGCTCGCGCTCTACAATCTTGATTCGGTCGTGCAGGGTCGATTCCGTATCCCCGTCCATGACCGGAACGCGGCGCTGAGCCAGTATCGGGCCGGTATCGACTCCGTCGTCCACGACTATCACGCTCGCGCCGGTCTCGGCGACTCCCGCCTCGAACGCGTCTCGAACCGCGTGGGCTCCGGGGAATTCGGGCAGAAAAGCGGGATGCGTATTGAGAATCATGGGGGCGAATCGACGGACAAACGACGGTGGCACGAGTCGCTGGAAACCCGAGAGAATCACGAGGTCTGGCGTGAACTCGGCAATCCGATCGCCGAGTCGAGAGCCCCACGCATCACGGTCACCACCGGGTTCGAATGGTTCGACCAAGGTGGGGATGTCGTAGTGGCGCGCATGATCTAACCCCGATGCGTCCACGTCGGCGCCGACAGCGACGACGGTTGCGGGAATGGTTCCCTCTGCACAGGAATCGAGAAATGCGCGCAGATTCGACCCCTGACCCGAGATGAGAACCACGATGCGCACCATGTGTCCAGTTTACCGACGGGCGCTTGACGGATTTCTGACTAAATGAAGCGCATCGCCTTCGAATCACGAACCAGTTTCCCAAGGAACAGTCCCGCGAGCGATCCGGCGAACACCCCACCCGCGAGGACGAGACCGACGGCGATCGGGTCGATTCCGACCTGTGCGAATCGGCCCGGTCCGGCCGACCCCGTCGCGTACGAACCGACCAGAAAGGTTGTCAGCGCGATGGCAACCGCCGCGAGGGCAGCCGCAGCGGCAACACGTCCGAGATCTGCGAGATCCCCCGGGTTGAAAATGTGACCGCGCGAGCGGAGGTCGACTGCGAATCGAGTCGCTGCAATAAACGCAAGAATCGCGGGAAGCACGGTGACCCACTCGCCGAGGGAGTTCGTCTGGGGGATTGCTCCCAACAGCGGGATGGCGGGCACCGCGCCAACGGTGGTGGCAAACGGCGACACAATCGCACCAATCCCCAGGGAGAATCCCGGGCCGGCGATCCACGCAATCATCCAGACCAGCGCGACCGGAATCAACGCGAGTTGAGCGACCGTGATCACCAGTCCTCCGAGGATTCCGGAGTGGAGCGATTCGTACAACGCGATTTCCGTCGAAAACCCGAGAACAATCAGCACCACGATGGCGATTGATGCGATGGCCGCGAGCCCCGCCAGCGTGGCTCCCGCGATACGCAGTGCCGTGTCGATTACGTCGCGCCACGCGCTCGGGATCTCGGGGATTAGTGCCCGCGACGAGCGATCGTCTTCCCACGGCTTCCAGCCGATGACAAGGCCAAGGACGAACGGTGCGAGCACGCGGGCGGTGCCCGAGGCAACGTCGAGTTGAACGAGTGAACTCTGACCGCTCAACAATGCGAGAACAACAATGACGCCGGTGAAGAAAACGAGCAAACCGACGACGAGGGTCGCATCGTCCGAACCGGCGAGGCGCCGACCGGCACGGCGACCGAGAAGCGCCGTCACGAGGGCGAACGCGAACGGGGCGAGCGTGAGGTCGAAGGTTGCCAAGTCGTTGGCCAGCACCGCCGACGCATCTCCGAGCGAGATGTTCAATGGGACGCCGTGCCCCAACGCCCACGCCTGAACCGCGAGCTGCCAGATTGCCACCGGTGTCGAGTTGACGCCCGTGAGCGATGCCCATCCGATGATGCCGAACACGAACGGCAGGAAAATTCCGAGCCCAACGACGAACGACGCCTGAAGAAGCGTGAAGAGGACGACGAGCCCGCGAGGCACGTTACAGGGCCGCGATGACCTCGCGCATGAGCTGCGCGGTTTCGCTCGGGGTCTTACCAACGCGAACTCCGGCGGCCTCGAGGGCCTCCTTCTTCGCTTGAGCAGTCCCCGACGATCCGGACACAATCGCGCCGGCGTGACCCATGGTCTTGCCCTCCGGAGCGGTGAAGCCCGCGACGTACCCAACGACAGGCTTGGTCACGTTCGCACGAATGTAATCCGCCGCGCGCTCTTCGGCGTCACCGCCGATTTCGCCGATCATGACAATCGCCTTGGTGTCGGGGTCGGCCTCGAATGCGGCGAGCGCATCGATGTGCGTTGTGCCGACGATCGGGTCTCCGCCGATTCCGATGGCGGTCGAGAAACCGATGTCGCGAAGTTCGAACATCATTTGGTACGTGAGCGTTCCCGACTTCGACACGAGTCCGATCGGTCCCGCCCCCGTGATGGTCGCGGGGGTGATTCCGGCGAGAGCCTCGCCCGGTGTGATGATGCCGGGGCAGTTCGGTCCGATGATGCGGCTCGTGCCCTTCGACGCGGCGTAGGCCCAAAACTCTGCGGTGTCCTGCACGGGGATGCCCTCGGTGATGACGACGATAAGCGGCATCGCCGCGTCAATCGCCTCCATGACCGCGTCCTTAGCAAACGCGGGCGGAACGAACACAACCGACACATCCGCGCCGGTTTCGGACATTGCCTCGGTTACGGTTCCGAAGACGGGAAGCGTGACGTCTCCGTGCTCGACGGTGGTTCCCGCCTTGCGGGCGTTAACTCCGCCGACGACCTGGGTGCCCGCCTTGAGCATCAGAGCGGTGTGCTTTGAGCCCTCGCCGCCGGTGATGCCCTGAACGATGACGCGCGAGTCCTTGGTGAGGAAAATCGACATTCTTCTAATCCTTACTTCGCTGCGAGTGCGGCGGCGCGATCGGCGCCGTCGTCCATCGTGGTGGCCAGGGTGACGAGCGGGTGGTTGGCGGCGGCGAGAATCTCGCGGCCCTTGTCGACGCTATTTCCGTCGAGACGGACAACGAGCGGCTTCGTCGCTTTATCGCCCAGCATTTCGAGGGCGGCGACGATTCCGTTAGCGACGGCGTCACACGCGGTGATTCCGCCGAACACATTCACGAACACGCTCTTGACCTGTGGGTCACCGAGGATGACCGAGAGCCCAGCGGCCATGACCTCAGCCGAGGCCCCGCCGCCGATGTCGAGGAAGTTGGCGGGCTTGACGCCACCGTAGTTTTCGCCTGCGTATGCGACAACGTCGAGCGTCGACATGACGAGTCCGGCACCGTTTCCGATGATTCCGACTTCACCGTCGAGTTTCACGTAGTTGAGATCGTGTTCTTTCGCCTTCGCTTCGAGCGGGTCTGTCGCGGACTTGTCCTCGAGAGCGGCGTGGTCGGGCTGACGGAACTCGGCGTTTGCATCCAGCGTCACCTTGCCGTCCAGCGCGAGAATTCTGCCGTCTTCGGTCAAGACGAGCGGGTTGACCTCGACGAGAGTGGTGTCTTCCGAGGTGAAGACGCCGTACAACTGCACGAACACCGGAGCGACTTTGTCGACGAGTTCAGCGGGGAACTTCGCGGCAACGGCGATTTCTTTCGCTTTCGCCAGAGTGATGCCCTCGATGGGGTTCACGTCGATACGGGCAAGTGCGTCGGGGCGTTCAACCGCCAATTGTTCGATGTCCATGCCGCCTTCGTAGGAACACAGGCAAAGGTACGAGCGGTTTGCGCGGTCGAGCAAAACCGAGAAGTAATACTCCTGCGCGATCGCAGCACCTTCCGCGACCATGACGCGCTTGACGACGTGACCCTTGATGTCGAGTCCGAGGATTGCCTTCGCTGCCTCGAACGCGTCGTCGGGAGTCTTGGCGACCTTGACGCCGCCGGCCTTGCCGCGGCCGCCGGTCTTGACCTGCGCCTTGACGACCGTCAGTCCGCCGATTTTGGAGGCCGCTGCACGCGCTTCTTCCGGGGTGTCGGCGACGATTCCCTGAAGAACGGGAACGCCGTGCTTTTCGAACATGTCACGCGCTTGATACTCGTAAAGATCCACTGTCATCCAATCGACAAAAATCCTGAAAAGTCGGGGCTGACTGCCTCACGACCGTGTTACAGCCTACCGTTCGAGACCGAGCCGACCGACCGCACAGAGCGCGTGTTTACAGCTTGGTGATGGGCGCAATCTTGATCAGCAGTTTCTTTTTGCCCACCTCGTCGAACTGAACTTCCGCGATGCGCTTTGCGCCCTCGCCCGTGACCGCGATCACACGGCCCTCACCGAAATCGTCGTGCGTGATGCGATCACCCGTCACGAGTTCGAGCCCCGAGTTGTCGCGAACCTCGCGAGTGATGGCCCCGGTCCATTCGGTGCGCGGTTTCGACGGTGCGTCCCACGAACGTTTTTCAAAGGACGGCGAGAGCGATCGGCGACCCGATTCGCGCCAGTCGACCAACGAGTCCGGGATTTCCGCGAGGAATCGGCTCGGCATGCACGACGCGATTTCGCCGAACGTCGCGCGGGACGTGGCAAGCGACAGGTGCAACTTCTTTTTCGCGCGCGTGATGCCGACGTAGAACAGGCGACGTTCTTCTTGAATTCCGCCGGCCTCGGCAACCGAAATGCGGTGGGGTAAAATTTCTTCTTCGATGCCCGTGATGAACACGGCGTCGAATTCCAGGCCCTTGGCGGTGTGCAGCGTCATGAGGCTGACGGTTCCCGATTCGTCATCGAGGTCATCCGCGGCGGACGACAGCGCGACCTCGGTGAGGAAGTCGATCAGTGTCCCCTCGGGGGACTTGACCTGGAACTCGCGAGTGAGTCCGACGAGTTCCTCGACGTTCTCGGCGCGTGCGTTTTCTTGCGGGTCGCGGCTTTCCTTCAAGAGGATGAGGTAGCCCGTCGCCTCGAGCAACGCGATGAGCACGTCGACGACCTTCGCGGTCGCGACGGTGTCGGAAATGCGGTCTAGGGCGTTGACGAATTCGCGAACGGTCGCGGTGGCCCGTGCGGCGACCCCCACGGATTCGATTTGTCGCATGGCTTCGCGGAACGAAATCTGGTTGTCGTCCGCGAACCGCTGAATCGCCGATTCCGTGACGTCACCTATCCCGCGCTTGGGCGTATTGAGGATGCGGCGGTGCGCGAGACCATCGTCGGGGTTCGCGACGGCGGCCAGATACGCGAGGACGTCCTTGATTTCCATGCGCTCGTAGAACTTAGTTCCACCGATGAGTCGATAGGGAACGCCCGAGCGCATGAGCACGTCTTCGAGGGCACGGGTCTGCGCGTTCGTTCTATAGAACACCGCCACATCGCGATACGCCATCCCGCCGGTGTGAAGATTATCGATTTCGTCCGCGACAAACTGCGCCTCGTCGTGTTGGGTCACACCGGTGAAGCCCGTGATGCGCTCACCCGGTCCGCGATCGGAAAACAGGCGTTTGCTCATCGACGTATCAAAGTTGTTGCCAATCACCGCGTTGGCCGCGTCGAGGATGTTCTGAGTCGAACGGTAGTTCTGTTCGAGAACCACAACGTCGGTTCCAGGGAAGTCCTGGCGGAACTCAAGGATGTTCCGGATGTCGGCTCCTCGGAACGCATAAATCGACTGATCCGAATCACCAACGACCGTCAGGGTCGCCGCATCGATTCCGCCGTCGGTGTTGTAGAGCACCGGCGGGGTTTCGACCGGCACGTGTTCGGGTTTCACGGGCCGAGTCAGTTCATGGATGAGTTCGTATTGTGCCTTGTTGGTGTCTTGGTACTCGTCGACGAAGACGTGGCGGAATCGGCGCTGATACAGAGCTCGAACTTCGGGGAAAGCACGGAACAAAAACACGGTTTGGCCAATGAGGTCGTCGAAGTCGAACGCGTTGGCGCGTCGGAGTTCCTGGGTATATCGACGGAATACCTCGAGGAACATCATCTCGTTCGGGTCGTTCGGGTTTGCTTGACTCGCGAAGCCGTCGACGTCAATCAATTCGTTCTTGAGACGCGACATCTTTGACAGCACACCACCGGGCGTGAGCCCCATCGAGTCCGCTTCGAATTC
>JBIIBI010000032.1:0-8387 GCA_044239485.1 Microbacteriaceae bacterium
TGTACTCATGTGGTTTTCCTCCGTTGTGACGTGGTTTACGGCAGCAAGAGCTGACGCAGGGCGGCACCCGAATTGAGATCAGCGAGTGCCGATTCGGCTTCGTCGAGAGGTCGACGGGCCGAAATCATGGATTCGAGGTCGAGCTCACCGTTCATGAGCTCGTCAACGAGGCGCGGGATGTCCCGCTGGGGAACGGTGCTTCCGTAGTTGCATCCGAGGATTCGCTGGTCGGCCTCGGCAAGCACAAGCGGGTCGAAATGGGCGGTCTGACCGGTCGGGGGGAGCCCCACGACGACGGCGCTTCCGCCCAGACCCAGCGCCGCGATGGACTGCTCGGTCGTAATGATTTTGCCGATGGCGTCAAACACGTAATCGAGCCCTTGAGGGACGAGCGCCTTCATCTCGGCGGGCACATCCATGCCGGGGGTGATGAGAAGCGAGTGGCTCGCTCCAAGTTTGTGGGCAAGGTCAAGTTTGTCTTGGGCAATATCGACCGCAAGGATGACGCTGGCCTTTTCGAGGCGCGCACCTTGGATTACCGAGAGTCCGACTCCGCCACAGCCGATGACCGCGGCGGTTGAGCCGTGGACGAAGTTGGCCGTGTTTCGAACCGCGCCGACACCCGTGGCAACAGCGCACCCGATGAGCGCGATGACATCAAGTGGAGCGTCATCACGAACCTTGATAGCGCCCGATTCGGGGACGACAACCATTTCGGCGAATGAGGAAACTCCGAGGTAGTGATGAACGACCTCTCCATCCTTGGACAGGCGGCTCGTTCCGTCGTAGAGGACCCCGTTGGGGGCGACAACGTTCGCCACCATCTCGCACTGGGCGGGGCGACCGAGAAGGCAATAACGACAGGTCCCGCAGCCGGGAACCCAGGACAAAACGACGTGATCGCCGACGGACAGCGAGGTCACTCCTTTGCCGACCGCATCGACAATTCCGGAACCTTCGTGACCCATGACCAGGGGCAACGGAACATCCCATTCGCGTCGAATGACGTGGAGATCAGAGTGACAGACGCCCGCGGCGGTGACACGAACACGGACCTCGCCCACTCGAGGATCTGCCAATTCGACATCGGCAACCGACACGTTCGTGCCGTCGAATGTGACTGCCTTCATTGAGGGGACTCCGTTGTCTGTGGTCTGTTCCGACGCTTCGTTTAGTGCCGTTGAACACATGGTGGCAGGTTTTGTCCGATTAAACAACTAGCGACCGTTCCCAAATGGTGCGCCACAATAGAGTTATGACCCTCAGCGACGAGAACCGTGCCGGAATGGAAGACGTCGGCCCCAAACTCCGGTCAACGCGCCTGGCTCAAGGTTTGTCAGTGACATTTGTCGCCGAACAAGCAGGTGTGACCAAGGGGTTCATCAGTCTCGCGGAGCGCGGCAAGACGCGCGTTTCCGTTCCCGTTCTCTTGCGAATCTGCGAGGTTCTTGGAATCACGATCGGCTCATTGTTTACGTACCCGGACGAACCCATCGTGCACGGCGGCATCCCCTTGTATATGGGTGGAGTTGATTTGCAGGAATATCTGCTTACGCCACACGACGAGAAGTGGGTGCAGGTCATGCGGACCACCATGCAACCCGGCGGTGGATCCGACGGGGCGTACACACTCGACGCGGAGTCGATTTTCGTGGTTGTCTTGCAGGGCCAATTGTCGCTCGACGTAGGTGGCGACATTCGGATTCTCGACACGGGTGACTCGACGACTTTCTCGGCCCGGACACCCCACAACTGGTTCAACCCGCTCGACTCCGAAAGCCAGGTGATGTGGGTCATTTCGCCGCCGCTTCCGCTCGTCGGCGATGTCAAGCCGGTCGGCAACCGCGATCGCGGCTGACGTCTCGAGCACCACCCGTCCTAGACTGCTGGTGTGATCCCACTCGAGAACATCCTCACGTTTATTGCGTTCTCGCTCGTGATTATCGCAATCCCCGGTCCGTCGGTGATGTTCGCGATTTCCCGCGCACTGGTGCTCGGAAAGCGCGGAGCAGTGTTGACCGTTGTAGGAAACGGAATCGGGGTTTTCGTCCAGGCGCTCGCGGTCTCGGTCGGTTTGGGAGTCCTGATTGAATCCAACGAAGTCCTCCTGACCATCATCCGTCTCGGCGGCGCAGCATTCCTGATTTATCTCGGCATCACCGCGATTCGCCATCGACGGGACGGTCTCGACTTGACGACCCCCGCAGTGGTTCCCACGAGTTCGCACATTCTGCGCGAATCGATAATTGTGGGTCTGTCGAACCCGAAGACGATCGTGTTCTTTTCCGCCGCGTTCCCGCAGTTCGTCGTATCCAGCGGGACGCCAATCGTGTTTCAAATGATTCTGCTGAGCGTGATTTTCGTCGTCTTTGGAATCTCGGGGGACGCGATTTATGCTCTGTCCGCCGGGGCCGCCCGCGACTGGTTCGCGAAGTCGAAAGACCGCGTTGTCGCGATGCGAACCATCGGGGGAATTGCGATGACGACTCTGGGTGTCGTGACCGTGGTGCTGCCGTAACTGTGGAATGCCCGACTTTGCGGGCGACAGTGCGTAAACTGGAGATGTTGGGTCCAGTGCCCACACATGAATCACCCGAACACGTTAGGACATTCTTTCCATGAGTTTTTTCCAGAACCTTTCCAAGATGGTTTCCCGCGCGGACAAGAAGGCCGACCAGTTGGCCGACTCCGCTCGTGATCTCGCCGCAGACGCGGCCAAGCGCGCCGGTGATTTCGCCGACGACGCATCACGCGAGGTAAACAAGCTCGCAGCCCAGGCAAAGCGTGAAGGCACCAAGGTTGTCAAGACGGCAAAGCGTGAAGGCGCCAAGGTTGTCAAGAAGGCAACCAAGACCGCGAAGGCCGTGACCAAGGATGTCAAGAGCAAGGCGACTGCCGTTGCCAAGACCGCGGAGGCCCGTGCAAACAAGGCGGGCAAGACCATCGCCACCGAGGCCAAAGTTGTCGGTAAGACGGTCAAGTCGAGCGCCACAAAGGTTGCCGCCGGCGTGAAAGAGGCCCTCACCGGCGCCCCCGACGCGTCGTGGTCAGTAGCTCAGCTTCGTGCCGCAGCAAAAACCCGTGGCGTTGCTGGTTACTCGACGATGTCGAAGCCGCAGTTGCTCAAGGCTCTCCGCTAGTCGTTCTGCTTAACACGAAAGCCGACCTATTGGGTCGGCTTTCGTCGTTATATCCAGAAACTATTCGGTGTCTTCGTCGTTCTCGGGGTCAGCGATCGCCGCGACGATGGCGATGAGGCTCACTATCCAGGAAATCCACAGAAGCGCGAGTTTCCAGTCGCGCTTGCCAGAAACGGTTGTCTTCACGAGACCGAAAACCGAAAAAACCGCACTGAGAAAGCTGCCATTGAGCAGAAACTTTTTCATTGCGATACCTCCGCCGATAACGATACCGTCACCGACCGCGCGCCGGCGCGCCAATGGTTTGTAGGATAAGAGAATGACTGAGATTGACCGCAAACCGCGCTCGCGGGTCGTCACCGATGGAATCGAAGCGACCACCTCGCGCGGGATGTTGCGTGCCGTGGGGATGGGGGACTCCGACTGGGATAAACCGCAGGTCGGAATCGCCAGTTCGTGGAACGAAATCACTCCCTGCAACCTCTCGCTCGGTCGCCTCGCGCAAGCCGCGAAGGAAGGCGTTCACGCCGGCGGTGGTTACCCGCTGCAGTTCGGCACGATTTCCGTTTCCGACGGAATCTCGATGGGGCACGAGGGGATGCACTTCTCGCTCGTCTCGCGTGAGGTGATTGCCGACTCGGTCGAAACCGTTGTGCAGGCCGAGCGCCTCGATGGCACCGTCCTCCTGGCTGGATGTGACAAGTCGATTCCCGGCATGCTCATGGCCGCGGCGCGCCTTGATCTCGCAAGCGTTTTCCTTTATGCCGGTTCGATTGCGCCGGGCTGGGTGAAACTGTCCGACGGAACGGAAAAAGACATCACCATCATCGATTCGTTCGAAGCGGTCGGTGCTGTTAAAGCCGGCAAGATGAGCGTCGAAGACGCGCGCCGCATCGAATGCGCTTTCGCTCCTGGTGAGGGTGCCTGTGGCGGAATGTACACGGCCAACACCATGGCGTCCGTCGCCGAAGCCCTCGGCATGAGCCTTCCCGGATCGGCGTCTCCTGCCTCGTATGACCGCCGTCGCGATAACTTCGCGCACCTTTCTGGCGAAGCCGTTGTCGGCATGCTCGACCGCGGGCACACCGCGCGGGACATTCTGACCATCAAGGCATTTGAAAATGCGATTGCGATCACCATGGCGTTGGGTGGCTCGACGAATGTCGTGCTTCACCTTCTTGCGATTGCCAACGAAGCCGAAGTGCCACTAACGCTTGACGACTTCAACCGAATTGGCGCGAAGGTTCCTCACCTCGGTGACCTCAAGCCGTTCGGGAAGTACGTCATGAACGACGTCGACCGCCGCGGCGGACTTCCCGTCCTGATGAAGGCCCTCGTTGATGCGGGGCTCATGCACGGAGACGCCCTCACCATCACCGGCAAGACGATGGCAGAGAACCTCGCCGACATGGATGTGGACGAGTTGGACGGCGAGGTTCTTCGAACTCTCGACAACCCGATTCACGCAACCGGCGGCATCACGATTCTCAACGGCTCGTTCGCACCCGAAGGTGCTGTCGTCAAGACCGCCGGATTCGACGCGGCAACGTTCGAAGGTCCAGCCCGCGTGTTTGAGCGCGAGCGCGCCGCGATGGACGCGTTGACCAACGGCGAAATTGCTGCCGGTGATGTGGTCGTGATTCGGTACGAAGGGCCCAAGGGCGGACCGGGGATGCGCGAGATGCTGGCGGTTACAGCCGCAATCAAGGGCGCGGGACTCGGTAAAGATGTATTACTCTTGACGGACGGGCGATTCTCAGGCGGCACAACCGGACTGTGTATCGGCCACGTAGCTCCCGAGGCAGTGGATGCAGGTCCCATTGCCTTCGTGCGCGATGGTGATCTGATACGGGTCGATATCGCAGCTCGGAGCATCGACTTACTCGTCGATGAAGCCGAGTTGGAGGCGCGCCGAACAGGTTGGGCGCCCCTTCCGCCGCGTTACACCCGCGGTGTTCTTGCGAAGTATTCCAAGCTCGTGAAGTCGGCCGCCCTGGGCGCCGTCACCGGCTAACACCACCGTCGTTTTTAAAGGAGAACCTGATGGTCACCTCGACCACAACACCGAAGTCCGGCGAACCGCCGATGATGACGGGCAGTGGCGCGCTCCTGAAGTCTCTCGAACTGTTGGGAATCACGGATGTCTTCGGGCTCCCGGGCGGCGCCATCATGCCGTTCTATGACGAATTGATGTCGCAGACCGCGATCCGTCACATCCTGGTTCGTCACGAACAAGGAGCCGGCCACGCCGCCGAGGGCTACGCACTCGCGAAGGGTCAGGTCGGGGTCTGCATCGCGACGAGTGGTCCCGGTGCAACGAACCTCGTCACGGCCATCGCTGATGCCCACATGGACTCCATTCCGATGATTGCAATCACGGGTCAAGTGTTCTCGACCCTCATGGGAACGGATGCGTTCCAAGAGGTTGACATCGTCGGTATCACGATGCCCATCACCAAGCACTCGTTCCTCGTAACGAAACCCGAAGACATTCCCGCCACCGTCGCCGCGGCTTATCACATCGCGACAACCGGCCGACCCGGCCCCGTCCTCATCGACGTCACCAAGGATTGCCAACAGGGCTCGGCACCGTTCATTTGGCCGGACAAGGTCGAACTTCTGGGATATAAGCCCGTTCAAAAGGCGCACGGCAAGCAGGTTCAGGCCGCTGCGGAAATGATCGCACAGGCAGAACGCCCCATTTTCTATATCGGTGGCGGTGCAATTCGCGCGAACTCGCACAAAGAATTGCAAGAAATCGTGGAGGCCGTCGGAGCCCCGGCGATCACGACGCTGACGGCGCGTGGCGTGTTGTCCGACAAGCACCCGCAGAACCTCGGCATGCCCGGCATGCACGGCTCGGTCCCGGCTGTTCTCGGTCTGCAAGAGAGCGACCTGCTCATCGTTCTCGGTGCGCGATTCGACGACCGAGTGACCGGCAAGGTGAGCGAGTTTGCGCCCAATGCGAAGGTCATCCACGTCGACATCGACCCGGCCGAAATCGGCAAGATTCGCGAAGCCGATGTGCCCATCGTCGGTGACGTCCGCGAGGTAATCCTCGACCTGTTGCCGGAGTGGAAGAAAGTCAAGAAGACCGCAAAGCCGTTGACGGCGTGGTGGGAACGACTCGAATCACTTCGCGCCAGTTTCCCGCTCGGGTTCGACGATCTTGACGACGGACTGCTTCCGCCGCAGGGCATCATCCAAAAGATTGGCCAGATGTCGGGCCCCGAGGCAATCTATGCCGCTGGAGTTGGACAACACCAAATGTGGGCCGCTCAGTACATCGAATATGAGCGTCCCGGCGCGTGGCTCAACTCGGGCGGAGCCGGAACCATGGGCTTCGCAGTTCCCGCTGCGATGGGCGCCAAGATTGCGCAGCCCGACCGCGTTGTGTGGGCCATTGATGGGGACGGCTGTTTCCAGATGACGAATCAGGAACTCGCGACGTGTGTCATCAACGACATTCCGATCAAGGTCGCCATCATCAACAACTCTTCGCTCGGAATGGTTCGCCAGTGGCAGACGCTGTTTTACGACGGTCGCCACTCGTTCACTGACCTCCAGCCGTTGGAAGGACCCGAGTTCATTCCCGACTTCGTCAAGTTGGCCGAGGCCTACGGTTGCCTCGGAATCCGTGTGCGCACGGAAGAGGAAGTCGAACCCGCAATCAAACTCGCGCTCGAGACGAATGATCGGCCCGTCGTCATCGACTTCATCGTGTCGCGTGAAGCGATGGTGTGGCCGATGGTTCCGCAGGGCGTTGGAAACTCGAACGTCCAATACGCCCGCGAACACGCACCGAGTTGGGACGAGGAGTAAGCCATGACGCAACACGTGCTATCACTTCTCGTCGAAGACAAACCCGGACTCCTCGCGCGCGTCGCCGGCCTGTTCGCTCGTCGGGGGTACAACATCCACTCCCTCGCCGTGGGCACCACCGAGGTCGATGGGCTCTCGCGGATCACACTCGTAATTGATGTTGCGGACTCGCCACTCGAGCAGGTCACCAAGCAACTCAACAAACTCATCAACGTTCTCAAGATTGTTGAACTCGAACCCGGACAATCTGTTCAGCGCGAACACATGCTCGTCAAGGTGCGCATCGACCAGAACACGCGAAGCCAGATTTTGGAAGCCGTGAACCTTTTCCGCGCTCGCGTGGTGGACGTCGCTCCAGATTCGCTCGTCATTGAGGTGACGGGTGACACCCAAAAGATTGACGCACTGTTGAAGGTGCTCGAACCCTTCGGGATTAAAGAAATCGCCCAGAGCGGGTTGCTCGCGATGGGTCGAGGTTCCAAGTCCATTTCCGAACGAATTTTCAAAACACAGTAAATCCCGGCGCGAACGCGACCGGGAAACCCCACTACAAGGAGAAACACCATGACCGAAGTCGTCTACGAAAAAGACGCCGACCTTTCGATCATCGCCGGCAAAAAGGTGGCCGTCATCGGCTACGGCTCGCAGGGGCACGCACACGCGCAAAACCTTCGCGATTCGGGCATCGAGGTCGTTGTTGGTCTGAAGCCCGACTCGAAGTCGGTCGAGAAGGCCGAAGAGGCGGGTTTCACCGTTCTGTCGACAGCCGACGCTGCGAAGTGGGCGGACGTCATTGTGATTCTCGCTCCCGACCAGTACCAGCGTCACCTCTACAAGGACGACGTCCTGCCGAACCTCACCGCCGGCAAAACCCTTCTCTTCAGCCACGGGTTCAACATCCGCTTCGGGTACATCGAAGCCCCCGCGGGCGTCGACGTGGTTCTCGTCGCCCCCAAGGGCCCGGGACACACCGTCCGTCGCGAGTTCGTCGCCGGCCGCGGTGTTCCCGTGATCGTTGCCGTCGAGGTTGACTCATCGGGTCACGCCTGGGACACCGCGTGGTCGTACGCCGCCGCGATCGGTGGACTACGAGCCGGTGGAATCAAGACCACCTTCACTGAAGAGACCGAAACGGACCTCTTCGGAGAGCAGGCGGTTCTCTGTGGTGGAACCTCACAACTCGTCCAGTACGGATTTGAAGTTCTCACCGAAGCCGGCTACCAGCCCGAGATTGCGTACTTCGAGGTTCTGCACGAGCTCAAGCTCATCGTTGACCTCATGTGGGAGGGCGGCATCGCCAAGCAGCGCTGGTCGGTTTCCGACACCGCCGAGTACGGCGACTACGTGTCGGGACCCCGCGTCATCGACCCCTCGGTCAAGGAAAACATGAGGGCCATCCTCGCCGACATTCAGTCGGGCGCGTTT
>JBIIBI010000033.1:0-8352 GCA_044239485.1 Microbacteriaceae bacterium
GTGTCGAGCCCCAGGTCATTGCCGGCTCGTTCTCGGACATCCCCGTGCTTCAAATGGCCGTCACGAGTGACCTGACTCCCGATCAACTCAACCAAGCGTTGAAGGACATCGCGGTCAGGGAATTGACAAAATTGGACGGCGTTCGTGAAGCAGCGGTGTTTGGCGCCAACGGTGAGCACATTGCCATCGTCCCCAACGCGAAAAAGCTAGCCCGCCTCGGTTTGACGACGACGGACATTCAAACCGCACTCCAGACTGCTGGAATTCGCATCGGTGCGGGAAGCGTCATGTCTGACACGGGTGAATTGTCAATCGTGTCGGGAACGCCACTCGCGAGCCTCAAAGACATCCGATCTGTTCCTGTCGCAATCCCCTACAAACCGCCGGTGGTTACCGCACCGACGGTGCCGACCCTCCAAACCATCTCGGTAAGCCCGCGATCAGCCGGCACGTGGAGTTGGGATGAGTTGAACGGTGGCGAGTGCATCGATAACTACGACGACGCAGACCCCACCACCGACAACGCATTCCGGGATTCGTACAACGTCGTCGACTGTGCTGATCCTCACGATGCCCAACTTGTTCGCGTCGGTGACCTTCGCACCGATGCAGGAATTCCGATCTACCCCGGTGACTCCGTCATCGGTCCGGTCGCCATGGGCGAATGTTTCTCCTCGAAGATAATCAAGGCATCCGCAAAAGTCACGCACCCCACGTTGTCTTCGGATTGGCGATACCCGACGAGTCAGACCCAGTGGAACAAGGGCAACACGTTCTATTACTGCTTTGCTCACACAAACCCCATCGCCGACATCACGGGAAGTGTCGCTGGCAAAAAGGTCAACACCATCGTTCCCGCAGCACCGAGTGCATCGGGTAGCAGCCTGTCATCGTTCGCCTCGTCCGGGGCAGCCGCAGCGCCGACAACCCGCTCGGTCACGACAATCGGTGCGCTCGCGAGCGTGTCGATTCAGCCCGACACCATCACCTCAATTTCGCGGGTCAATGGCGAACCGTCGTTGACACTTGCCATCACCAAACGAGCCGACGCGAACACGGTCGACGTGTCACGCACAGTTACGGCCGCGCTGCCGGCCATCACCGCTCTGCTCGGTAACGGAACGGAATTCACTGTCGTCTTCGACCAAGCACCGTTCATCGAAAAGAGCATCGAGTCACTCGCCGTCGAGGGACTGTTGGGCCTGTTTTTCGCGATCATCGTGATTCTCGTATTCCTGTTGTCGATTCGTTCGACGCTGGTCACCGCCGTGTCAATCCCGACGTCGTTGTTGCTGACATTCATCGGTATGTGGGCGAGCAACTTCTCGCTCAATATCCTCACCATCGGCGCGGTTACCATCTCGATCGGTCGAGTCGTCGATGACTCGATTGTGGTAGTCGAAAACATCAAGAGGCACTTGTCTCTCGGTGAAGAACGCATGGTTGCCATTCGCGACGGTGTCAAAGAGGTCGCCACTGCGGTTACCGCGTCGACCATCACCACGGTCGCCGTGTTCCTTCCGCTCGCGTTCGTGGGCGGTTTGTCCGGCGAGCTGTTCCAGCCCTTCGCCGTCACCGTCACGATTGCGCTCCTCGCGTCGCTCTTCGTGTCTCTCACCATCGTTCCCGTTCTTGCCTACTGGTTCCTCGGGGACAAGAAACCGCGAAAGAGGGCGTCGATCAAGGCGGTCAAGGCGGGGTCGGAAGACAATGACTTCTTGCAGCGCAACTACCGCCCGATCGTTCGCTGGACGGTCACCCACCCCGTCGCGACGATGCTCGTCGCCCTTCTCACCCTGGGAGGGACGCTCGCGCTGACGCCGTTCGTCAAGACCAACTTTGTGGGCGGAAGCGGCCAGTCGACCATTACGCTCACTCACTCGACTCCTGGTGGGTTGACGCTCATGGACCGCGCAGAGGTCGCCGAGGACGTCGAAGCCAAACTGTTGGCCTACGAGGGAATCGAAACGGTGCAGACGTCGATTGGAGGCGGCAACGGCTTCGCGGCCTTCAACGGCCAAGCCGGGAACATCGTGTATCAGATTACGATCTCCGACGAGGTGGACGCGGACCTCGTGCGCACCGAAGTCACGCGTGACCTCGAAACCATCACAGACACGGGTGAAATCGTCTCGGCTCAGGGCGGCGCATTTGGCTCACAGACCATCGACATCACGGTGAAAGCGCCGTCGGAAGAGACTCTCACCGCGGTCACCGCAGCAATCGCCGCAGCGATAACCGAGACGAAATCCGCCGACAGTGTCACGACGTCGCTCGACGACACCCAATCGTTTATCTCGATCTCGATCAAGCGCAAGGCCGCTGCTAAATATGCTCTCTCCGAGGTGCTTATCGGGCGAACTCTGTCGAGCCTCATTGCCCCGAGCGCAATTGGCCAGGTCGTCATCGACGACGTCACGCTGGACCTCATCGTCGAAACAAAGAACTCGCCACAGACCTTGGACGAATTGCGTGATTACAAGCTGACCACGCCGCTCGGCACCAAAGTTCGCTTGTCCAAAGTGGCGACAATCGGAATAACAGAGACGGCTGCGTCGCGCACCACCGAACGCGGCGTGCTGTCCGCGTCTGTCGCGGTCACGCCGACCTCGGACAACCTCACGGAATCGACCGCTGCGGTCAACACCGCCCTTGCGAGCGTCGACCTCCCGACGGGAACCACGGCGACCGTCGGTGGTGTCGCTGAGGACCAGATCGAATCCTTCCAGCAACTCGGGCTCGCATTGCTCGCTGCAATCTTGATTGTGTACGTCGTGATGGTCGCGACGTTCCGATCGCTGCGTCAACCCCTACTGTTGCTCGTGTCGATTCCGTTCGCGGCGACCGGCGCGATCGCCCTGCAGATTGTGTCGGGAATTCCGCTCGGAATCTCGTCGCTGATCGGGTTGCTGATGCTCGTCGGAATCGTGGTAACCAACGCCATCGTTCTGATCGACCTCGTGAACCAGTATCGCGACCGAGGGGGTTCGGTCATCGAGTCGTTGCTCGACGGAACCAGCCGTCGTGTTCGACCGGTGTTGATGACGGCACTCGCTACGGTGTTCGCACTCACGCCCCTGGCGACCGGAGTGACGGGCAGTGGCGGTTTCATTTCGCAGCCGCTCGCGATCGTCGTTATCGGTGGTTTGCTCTCGTCGACAATCCTCACGCTTCTCGTATTGCCCGCGCTCTACTCGCTCGTGGAGGGGCGCAAGGAACGTAAGGCGTTACGTCGGGCTCTCAAGGCTTAGGGCGCCGGAGACAGCACCCACAACACCTCGGTGGGTTCGCTCGTCGAGGGGTTGCGCCAGGTGTGCGGTTCGCGGCCACGGAATGTCATCGCGTCCCCGACATTGAGGTTGTGCGTGGTCGGGCCAAGAACGATGTCGAATTGACCCTTGAGCACGTAGACGAATTCGATTTCGGTGTCGAGAGCATAAAGTTCTTCCCCACCTGAGCCCTTGGGGCTGACGATCGAGTGCAACACCTCGACGTGTGTTTGCGACCCCGGTGACAAAAGGTATTCGCGGGCGTTGATACCACCGAAGTTGATCATGGCACCCTCGCCAGCGCGGACAATGGCGCTCGTGGGTGGCTCGAATAATTCACCAACGCGAAGTCCCAACGCCTCGCACACCGACACGAGCGACGCAACGGACGGGGAAACGTGGTCACGCTCGAGTTTGCTGACAAATCCCTCGGTGAGTCCGGCGGCGGCGGCGACTTGCCCGAGCGTCAGTCCCCGCGCGAGTCGCGTGGCGCGAAGGCGCCCGCCAATGGGAATTGCCTTGTCGCTCACTTGCTTGGCGGAGCGTCGGATGCTGCCGGCCATGATCAGCGAACCTCCATCGCGACGGCGCGAACGGGTGCGCCATCAATTCCCACGAATTTCATCGGCAGCAACGATACGAGGGGGTCGGCGAAGTCGATCGATTCGAGGTTGCAGAGGTTTTCGCAAATCACGCCAGCGACGTTCGCAATGAGGTGGTGAGCGGGAAATCCTTCGCCGGGATGCGAGTCGTTGGGCGTTTCATCGATGTTGAGCGCATCAAGGCCGATTGTGCGGACTCCGCGTTCGAGAAGAAACGACACGAGCCCCGAATCGAGGAACGGGTTGTCGAAGTATGTGGGGTCGCCGTAGTGACGAGCCCAGCCGGTGTGAACGAGGACGATGTCGCCGGCGCGAGCGGACTCGGCTCCGGTACGAACGGAATCGAGAGTGATGCGTTCGCGAGCCCCGACGCCGTCGCAGCGAAGCACCACACCCCGACCGACGAATCGATCCAGGGGAACTTCATCGATCTTTTCGGTGTTGTCGTCGAAGTGGAACGGTGCGTCGACGTGCGTTCCGCTTTGGCTGCCCATCTGAATCGACACGAGGTTGAATCCGTCTTTCGCAATCGTTGCGTGTTGATTGATGTGCGGGACCGGGTCGCCGGGGTACACCACCGTCTCGGCGGTGATTTCGCGGGAAAGGTCAACGACACGAACTATCTCCATAAGCAAAAACTATTGCCTGTGAGGCAAGAAGGGAATAGCATGGCGACACATTGTTTTGCCAACCTTAAGAGAGGACAACAATGAGCAACGTTGCTCAGAACCCCAAACCGAAAATCACCGAGGTCGAAAGCTTCGGAATTGACACCATCCCCGACGCCGACCGCACGTCGACGCCGCGCGACTTGTTCCGCATTCAGTTCGGAGGCGCGAACACCTTCGCCACCGTTCTTTTGGGAACCTTCCCCATCTTCTTCGGCCTCTCGTTCTGGGAGGGCGTCGGTGCCGCTGTTCTCGGTGTGCTCGTCGGAACGCTGTTCCTCATGCCGATGGGACTCTTCGGGCCCAAAACCGGAACCAACAACGCGGTCGCTTCGGGTGCACACCTCGGTGTCACCGGACGTATCGCCGGTTCGTTCCTGTCGCTCTTGACCGCAATCGCGTTCTACTCGATTTCGGTGTGGGTCGGCGGTGACGCCCTCGTCGGCGCATTTGTTCGTCTGTTCGGTGCAGAAGACTCCCCGATGCTGCGCATTGGCCTCTACTCGCTCATCGGACTCATCGTGATCGTCGTCGTGGTCTACGGCTACCAGTTCATGTTGCTCATCAACCGCATCGCGGTGTGGGCCAACACGATTCTGATGTTGCTCGCCATCGTCGCGTTCTCGAGCGTTTTCGACCCCTCGTACGCCGGTACGGGTGAATACCTGCTCGGTGGCTTCTGGCCGACGTTCATCCTGTCCGCACTCATCGTCATGTCGAACCCGATCTCGTTCGGCGCCTTCCTCGGTGACTGGTCGCGCTACATCCCTAACGGCACCTCGAACGGCAAGCTCGCGCTCGCCACTTTTGGCGCCCAGGCGATGACCTTGATTCCGTTCATCTTCGGTGTTGCTACGGCAACGCTGGTGACGGGCGGCGACTACGTCGTCGGTTTGATTGGCGCCGCACCCGAGTGGTACGCGTACCTCATCATCATCGTGGCATTCGTCGGCGGCCTGTCAACGGGTAGCACCTCGCTCTACGGAACCGGACTCGACTTCTCGTCCGTATTCCCGAAGCTGACTCGCGTTCAGGCGACAATCGCCATCGGAACCGTCGCCTTTGCCTTCATCGTGATCGGTCGTTTGTACTTCGACCTGCTCGGTGCGGTCAACGGTTTCGTCGGCGCCATCGTGGTGACAACCACTCCGTGGATGATCATCATGGCAATCGGTTTCTGGAACCGCCGTGGCTGGTACAGCGTTGAGGACCTCCAGGTATTCAACCGCGGCAAGAAGGGTGGCCGTTACTGGTACACCAACGGAATCAACTGGCGTGCAATGGTCGCGTGGGTCGTCTCGGCAGTCCTCGGTCTGCAGTTCGCGTACTACCCGCCGATCATCGAAGGACAGTGGAACGCTGTTGCGGGAGGTGTCGACCTCAGCCTCATCGTCGCCATCGTTTCGGCCGCCGTGTTGTACGTCGGTGCGTTGATCCTCTTCCCCGAGCCCGACTACGTGTTCGGACCGAAGGGTCCCCGCATCGGTCGTTCGGTCAAGTCGACCATTCCGCCCGTACGTTAGAAAGCTGCAATGACTGGTCCTGTCCCCCGCGATAACGCGGGAAACAAGGTCGGACAGGTCGATGCGACGGTGGTGCCCCGGTTCGCCGGGGCACCTACCTTCGCTCGGCTTCCCCGCCGCGATGAAGTAGCCCGAGCCGACATAGCGGTGGTGGGTATCCCGTTCGACGCGGGTGTGAGCTATCGCCCTGGCGCCCGTTTCGGCCCCGGTCACATTCGGGAATCATCCCGACTTTTGCGCCCCTACAACCCTGCACAGGACGCGATGCCGTTTGCGCTCGCGCAAGTGGTCGACGCCGGTGATCTCGGGGTCAACCCGTTCGACATCGCCCAGGCGATTAGCCAGATCGAAGCGGGCATGGACGAGCTCACCGCCGATGGAACCAAGGTCGTGACTCTCGGAGGCGACCACACCATTGCCTACCCCATTCTCAAGTCCCTGCACAAAAAGCACGGCCCCATCGCCGTGATCCACTTTGATGCGCACCTCGACACGTGGGACACCTATTTCGGTGCGCCACTGACCCACGGCACACCGTTCCGTCGCGCAAGCGAGGACGGCTTCCTCGACCTCACGGGTTGCCTGCATGTGGGAATCCGCGGCCCACTGTATTCCGACACCGACCTCTCTGATGACACCGCCCTCGGATTCCAGGTGTTGCGCGCGACCGACGCGGACGACCTCGGAATCGACGAGATGATTGCACGGATGCTGGCTCGGGTCGGCGACCGGCCTGTTTACGTCTCGATTGACGTCGATGTCATGGACCCAGCCTTCACGCCCGGAACGGGCACACCCGAAGCCGGCGGACTGTCGAGCCGCGAAATGCTGAGGCTGGTTCGAGCACTCGACGGTGTTAACCTCGTCGGCGCCGACATCGTCGAGGTCGCTCCGGCGTACGACCACGCAGAGATCACGGGTATCGCCGCCGCACACCTCGCCTATGAATTAATCACGGTTCTTGCACGGAGGATCGCGTGAGCGCCGTGGACGAGGTCCTGGCAGCGGCGGCAAAAATCGTCGACGACTTCGGGAACCATCGAACGAACGAATATTTCTCGGGATTTGCGTCCGACGCGACCTTCATGTTCTACACGCACACCGAACGCCTCAACTCGCGGGCCGAGTACGAGGCGCTGTGGGCATCGTGGGAAAAGGATGACGGATTTCGTGTTCACGGGTGCCGATCGCGCGACCAACGAGTCCAGATTCTCGGTGAATCGGCGGCAGTGTTCACCCACTACGTCGAGAGCGACGTGGAATTTGCGGGCGACGTCTCGACGATCACGGAACGCGAAACCATCGTGTTCGAGCGCCGAAATGGCGTGTGGCTTGCCGTTCACGAGCACCTTTCGCCCGAAAACGCGGAGTAATCCCATTTGTTACGCCGTTGACGTAACACAACTACGGGGAATGAAACCCTGTTTGTAGTCTCAAGACACGAACCAACCCACCAGGAGACTTTCATGGCGCGCATTTTTTCGGACATCACCGAAGCATTTGGAAACACCCCACTCGTCAGGCTCAACCGCGTGACGGACGGATCGGAAGCGATCGTCCTCGCCAAGCTCGAGTTCTACAACCCGACCTCGAGCGTCAAGGACCGACTCGGAGTCGCTATCGTCGACGCCGCCGAGGCATCGGGTGAACTGAAGCCCGGCGGAACGATTGTCGAGGCGACCAGTGGAAACACCGGTATCGCGCTTGCGATGGTCGGCGCCGCACGGGGCTACAAGGTTGTCCTGACGATGCCGGAATCGATGTCAATCGAACGCCGAGCGCTGCTCAGAGGATTCGGAGCGGAACTTGTGTTGACGCCGGCTCCCGAGGGAATGAAGGGCGCCGTCTCGCGCGCCGAGGAAATCGCCGCGGAACGACCTGGGGCAGTTCTCGCTCGACAGTTTGAGAACGCAGCCAATCCCGAGATTCACCGAAAGACGACTGCCGTCGAGATTTGGAATGACACCGACGGTGCCGTTGACATCTTCGTTTCTGGCGTTGGCACGGGCGGAACCATCACGGGAACCGGCCAGGTCCTCAAGGAAAAGAAGCCCAGCGTTCGCGTTGTTGCGGTTGAGCCGATTGATTCACCGATCCTCAACGGCGGCGCACCCGGTCCGCACAAGATTCAGGGAATCGGTGCGAACTTCGTTCCCGACGTTCTCGACCGCGACGTGTACGACGAGGTCATCGATGTGTCGATCACCGATTCGGTCGACACCGCTCGCCGCCTCGCTCGTGAAGAGGGGATCATGGCGGGAATCTCGTCGGGGGCAACCGCCTGGGCGGC
>JBIIBI010000034.1:0-8332 GCA_044239485.1 Microbacteriaceae bacterium
AACATGAAGGCCATCCTCGCCGACATTCAGTCGGGCGCGTTTGCGACCCGATTCATCAACGACCAGGATGCCGGCGCTCCCGAGTTCAAGGCACTTCGCGAAAAGGGAGAGAACCACCCGATCGAAGCAACCGGTCGCAAGCTCCGCGCACTGTTTGCCTGGAAGCAGCAGGACGCTGACTACACCGACGGAAGCGCCGCGCGCTAATTCGCATCGTTCTCGTCGCCTCTGGCGCGATGTATCTTGCATACGTTGTCGCGTGGCTTTTTGCCGTCCAGTCCAACCAACTCGTTGGAATTGACGACCGCTTCGCGCAGGCAATGTCCCAGTTCGGTGAGTTCTTTGCCATCGTTTCCCCCGCACTGTGGTTTTTTGCCACGGTGTCACTCATTCGAACACCTTTGGCCCGCGCACTCGTGTTGGCAATCGGACTTGTCGTCCTCTTTCCGTTTCCTTTGTTTTTTGGAGTCACGGTCGCATGACGGAAACCGACGAGAACATCCGGTCGAGCGTATTTGGACGGCTCGCGGTGCTCGTCGTCGCGGGGTTCTTGTTCGCTTACCCGTTCTGGACGGCACTCGGGAATCTGCTCAATCTTCCGTCCTATTTCGAAACCCAATTTGGTGCCTCGATCGACACCGGGTTGTGGGTGTTGCTGATTGCGGGAGTTGCTCTCCCCGTCGTTACTTTTCTGGGAGCGAGCATCGTCGGCTGGAAACGCGGCATGGGTTCCATGGCGCTGTTGTTCACGGTTGGTTTCGCGGCGGTCAACGCCACCGCGTTGTCGATTTTGGCATTCGAGAAAGACATCGAATTGCGACTCGTCATCGACTTTCTCGTCAACGGCTGAAACGCGCCTCGCACTAGACTGAAATCGCTGCCCCCGCGTGCGTGGTAGACCTTGTTCAATCGCGGTCGCCCTCACGCGCCGCCCGGCACCGAAAAGGACCACCGTGGCCAAGCCGATCGTGTTGATTGCCGAAGAGCTGTCACCCGCGACGGTCGGCGCGCTGGGATCCGACTTTGACGTTCGGAACATCGACGGAACGAATCGCGCGGAGCTTCTCGCGGCCGTGCCCGGTGCGAAAGCGCTTCTTGTCCGCAGCGCGACATCGGTTGATGCGGAAGTCATCACCGCGGGTTCCGACCTTGTTGTCATCGCCCGTGCGGGTGTCGGGCTCGACAATGTCGACATCAAAGCGGCGACCGCGGCAGGAATCATGGTGGTCAACGCCCCGACCTCGAACGTTATCTCGGCGGCGGAACTCGCAATCGGCCATTTGCTGTCGCTCGCGCGCTTTATTCCGGACGCCAACGCGTCGACGAAGGCCGGCCAGTGGAAGCGTTCACAGTTCACGGGTGTCGAGTTCTTCGACAAGACAGTCGGAATCGTTGGGCTCGGACGCATCGGAGCGCTGGTCGCCGAACGCCTGTCGGGCTTCGGGGTCACCCTCATCGCCTACGACCCGTTCGTTCCTCCGGCACGCGCACAGCAACTCGGTGTTCAGATGGTGGAACTCGACGCGTTGATGGAACGCGCGGACTTCATCACCATTCACATCCCCAAGACCCCCGAAACAACCGGTCTTATCGGCTCAGCACAATTCGCGAAGGCCAAACCAACACTCCGAATCGTGAACGCGAGTCGTGGCGGAATCATTGACGAAGCGGCCCTGTTCGAGGCGTTGTCAACCAAACAAATCGCGGCGGCAGGTCTTGACGTCTTTGTCAACGAACCTCCGACCGAT
This sequence comes from Microbacteriaceae bacterium, assembly GCA_044239485.1. GTDB lineage: Bacteria > Actinomycetota > Actinomycetes > Actinomycetales > Microbacteriaceae > MWH-TA3. Next base: position 1,749 of record JBIIBI010000034.1, read on the forward strand.
TCACCACTGCTCGGCCTCGACAACATCCAGTTGACGCCGCACCTTGGCGCGTCGACCGACGAAGCCCAAGAAAAAGCCGGGGTGTCCGTCGCAAAATCGGTGCGTCTCGCCCTGGAAGGCGAGCTGGTTCCCGACGCGGTCAACGTCGCCGGCGGAGCAATCGACGAAAGTGTGCGACCGGGACTTTCCCTCATGGAAAAATTGGGCCAGGTCTTCGCCGGGCTCGCGAGCCACGCCATCGTCGCAATTGATGTCGAGGTGCGCGGAGAGATTGCACAGTTTGATGTGTCGGTGCTCAAACTTGCGGCCCTCAAGGGAATATTCAGTGCGATCTCGTCGGAGCACGTCAGCTACGTCAATGCGCCGCTTCTCGCCGAGCAGCGTGGCGTGTCCGTCCGGCTCGTGACGGAAACCGTGAGTGACGAATATCGGAACGTGCTCACAATCCGCGGGACACTCGTTGATGGCTCTCAGATTTCGGTAGCTGGCACATTGACGGGACAGCGCCAGGCTCAAAAGATCGTGAGCATTAACGAATTTGACGTCGAGGTCCCCATGGCCCAGCACTTCATCGTGATGCTCTACACGGACCGCCCGGGAATCGTTGCGGTCTATGGTCGCGAGTTCGGTGCGGCAAACGTGAATATCGCCGGCATGCAAATCGCCCGACAACAACGAGGTGGAAATGCACTGAGCATCCTCACTGTCGATTCTCGTGTCGACGAGGCGGTACTCGCTAAAGTTGCCACAGAGATCGATGCCTCGGTCATGAAAGCCATTGAAGTTTTGGAACTCTAAGGAAACACGATGTCACGCGTACTCGATATTGCCGTAATCCCCGGTGACGGAATCGGACCAGAGGTCACCGCCGAAGCACTCAAGGTGCTGCGTGCCGCGGTCGGAGCGAAGGCGGAAGTTCGCGCGACCGAATACATCATGGGAGCAACTCACTTCCTGTCGACCGGCGAGATCTTGTCGGACGAAACCCTCGCATCATTGACGAAGCACGAGGCGATTTTGTTTGGTGCCATCGGCGGCGACCCGAGCGACGCCCGTTTAGCCGGCGGAATCATCGAGCGAGGCTTGTTGCTGAAGATGCGATTTGCCTTCGACCAGTACGTGAACTACCGGCCGACCACGTTGTTTCCCGGAGTCGCTAGCCCGCTGGCCAATCCCGGTGAGGTGGATTTTGTGATCATCCGCGAAGGAACCGAGGGCCCCTACGTTGGCAACGGCGGCGTAATCCGCCAGGGAACTCCATTCGAGATTGCAACCGAGTCGTCGGTCAACACCGCTCACGGAGTCGAGCGCGTGGTTCGCTTTGCCTTCGCGACCGCGCTGCAGCGCGACAAGCACCTCACGCTCGTCCACAAGACCAACGTGTTGATGTTCGCCGGGTCGCTTTGGCAGCGCACGGTTGATGCCGTAGCCACAGAATTTCCCGCTGTTTCGGTCGACTACCTGCACGTCGATGCGGCGACGATTTTCCTCGTCACCAACCCGTCGCGGTTCGACGTGATTGTGACCGACAATTTGTTCGGGGACATCCTCACCGACCTCGCTGGCGCGATCGGCGGCGGAATCGGTCTCGCTGCGAGTGGGAATCTCAACCCCGACAAAAAGTTCCCCAGCATGTTCGAGCCCGTGCACGGCTCTGCACCAGACATTGCTGGCCAACAGAAGGCCGATCCGACCGCAGCGATCCTGTCGGCGGCGCTGTTGCTCGAACATAACGGGTTCCCCGAGCAGGCCCACGAAATCCACGCGGCGGTCCTCACCGATCTCGCCGCACGAGGCGATTCCTCGCGCACGACAACCGCTGTCGGTGACGCCATCGTCGCGATCCTCTCGGCGTAGAGCCTTCATTCGACGATTGATAGGCTAGTTTCCATGACGTCGCTCGAATTCCACCGCCACCTCAACCTTCAGGCCAAGGGTGTTGCCGAACGCGATGCGATTCTCGCGAATCCCGGTTTCTGTGACTTCATGACCGACCACATGGTCGATATTTGTTGGAGCGAAAAGGGAGGGTGGCACCGCCCGCGCATTCAACCGTATGGTCCGATTGAACTCGATCCGGCCGCCGCAGTGTTGCACTACGGGCAGGAAATATTCGAAGGACTCAAGGCCTATCGCCACGCGGACGGCAGCATTTGGACGTTCCGCCCCGATGCCAACGCCCGTCGCTTTCAGGCGAGTGCCGCGCGAATGTCGCTGCCCGAACTTCCCGTCGAATACTTCCTCGAGAGCCTCAAGGCGCTCATCTCGGTGGACGGCGATTGGGTTCCGTCGGAACCCGACACGAGCCTCTACCTTCGCCCGTTCATGTTCGGCAAGGAAGCATTCCTCGGTGTTCGCCCCGCCAAAAAGATCGCGTTCTATGTCATCGCGGGGCCCGCGGGACCGTACTTCACGGGTGGAGTCGCGCCCGTCAACATTTGGTTGTCCGAGAACTACTCGCGCGCGGGCAAGGGCGGAACGGGTGCGGCTAAAACGGGCGGAAATTATGCCGCTTCGCTCATCGCCCAGAACGAGGCTTACGCCAATGGATGCCAGCAAGTGCTCTTCCTCGATTCGACAACGAATACTTTCATCGAGGAGCTCGGTGGCATGAATGTTGTTCTTGTCTACAAAGACGGTTCACTCGTGACTCCGTTGTCCGATTCGATTCTTCCCGGCATCACGAGGGATTCGGTGTTGGTTCTGGCTGAGGAACTCGGCCACAAGGTCACCCGTCGCCCGGTCACAATTCAGGAGTGGCGCGAAGGGGCCGAGAGCGGCGAGATTGTCGAGGCATTCGCCTGCGGCACTGCCGCGATGGTGACACCGATTGGCCAGATCAAGGCTAAGGACTTCACGATTGGTTCGGCCGACGCCGTCGCCGGTGAATTGACTCTGTCACTTCGTGCGGCGCTCGCCGACATTCAGTACGGGCGTAGCGAGGACACCCACGGCTGGATGTATCGCCTCGATGGCTAATCGCATCCTCCGAGTAATTCAGACTTTTCTGGGCGGTGCAGTAATCGCGGTCGTCGTGACCGTCGTGCACGCAGAATCTTTCCCGTGGGTCTTGACCGCCGGCCTTGCAGTCGTCGCCGCCTTTTTGGTGTCGCTGAGGCTACTGACGGACGACCGCATCGTCGCGGTCGCGGGTTCGCTCGGAATCCTCGTGACGGTTCTGATTTTGGCCCAGCGCTCGACCGGTGGAAGTGTGCTCATCGCTGCGAACGATGCGGGCAACGTATGGGTGATAGGCGCATCGCTCTTGTGTGGACTCGCCAGCGCTTGGCCGCACATTCCGAGCAACAGCGCTCAGTAGAATTGAAGGGATTGGGAGAGGTACCGCATGACATATGTAATCGCACTTCCGTGTGTTGATCTGAAGGATCGCGCATGCATCGATGAATGTCCCGTCGACTGCATTTACGAAGGCAACCGCATGCTGTACATCCACCCGGACGAGTGCGTTGACTGTGGTGCGTGTGAACCCGTCTGCCCCGTCGAAGCGATTTACTACGAGGATGACCTCCCTGAAAAGTGGAGCGACTACTACCGTGCCAATGTCGATTTCTTCAAGGAAATCGGGAGTCCGGGCGGAGCATCAAAGAGCGGTCCGATTCCAGGTGACCACGAGATCATCATCGCGCTACCTCCGCAGGGTTAACGCGGTGACCTTGCGACGCGGGTCAGGCCATCCCCTGACGTGTTCTAGGCTGGGCACCAGCAGGATCATCTTCGAGGAGAGCCCGTGAGCGACGAGAACAAACCCACCGCACGCCTGGAATACCCCGGCGGTTCGGCGGAATTCCCGATTGTTGGTGCCGTAGACGGCCCTGACGCGATCGATATCGCGACACTGCACAAGCAGACCGGGCTGAACGCCTTCGACCGCGGATTCGTGAATACCGCGCCCACCGAAAGCGCGATTACGTTCATCGATGGTGACAAGGGAATCTTGCGATATCGCGGCTATGCCATCGAAGATGTTGCCGAGAATTCGACGTTCATCGAGGTCGCGTACCTCCTTATTTATGGGGAACTGCCCACCGCTGAGGAACTTGCACAATTCGATAACGAGATTCGGCACCACACACTGTTGCACGAAGACCTCAAAAGATTTTTTGATGCCCTTCCGCACAATGCTCACCCGATGAGTGTTCTGTCGAGTGCGGTTGGTGCGCTCGGAACCTACTATGGCGATTCGCTCAACATTCATGACGACGAACAAGTTAAGTTGTCAACTATTCGTCTTCTCGCCAAGCTTCCGGTGATTGCGGCCTACGCGCACAAGAAGTCAATCGGTCAAGCGTTCTTGTACCCCGACAACTCGCAATCATTTGTCGATAACTTCTTGCGTCTCAACTTCGGGCTCATGGCCGAGCCCTACGAAGTGAACCCGCTGCTCGCGAAGGCCCTCGATCGATTGCTTATCTTGCACGCAGACCACGAACAGAACGCGTCAACGTCGACGGTTCGATTGGTCGGATCGACTGAAGCGACAATCTTCTCGTCTGTCTCGGCGGGAATCAGCGCACTGAGCGGACCGTTGCACGGCGGCGCGAACGAAGCCGTCCTGTCGATGCTCGGCAAAATTCGAGATTCGGGCGAGGGTGTTGCCAAATTTGTGGAGCGTGTGAAGAACAAGGACGAGCACATCAAACTCATGGGATTCGGCCACCGCGTGTACAAGAACTACGACCCGCGGGCGCGCCTTGTCAAAGAAAGTGCGGACGCGATTCTTGACCAACTCGGGGTGACAGATCCGCTTCTCGACATGGCCAAGGAACTCGAGCAAATCGCGCTGGCCGACCCGTACTTCCAAGAACGCCAGTTGTACCCCAACGTTGATTTCTACACCGGGGTTATCTACAAGGCGATGGGCTTCCCGACGCGGATGTTCACCGTGTTGTTCGCCATCGGACGTCTTCCGGGATGGATTGCACACTGGCGCGAGGCCCGTCAAGATCCTGCGACCAAAATCGGTCGTCCACAGCAGGTGTACACCGGCCCGCCAGCGCGTAAGTTCCCCGCGCGCTAACGGTGAAAAGAGCCGTCTCGCTCGGGAGCGTGCCACGATGGCTCGCTCTCGCGGGAATCATCGTTGCCTCGCGGCTCGTATCCACAGGGATGTTGTTGTGGTTCGCCAACGGCCAGGCGGAAAATCCGTGGACCGCCGAGAAGCCCGACCTGTTCGAGTTCTCGAGAATCTGGGATTCCCACTGGTACCGGATCATCGCCGAAACGGGGTATCCGACAGAATTGCCAATCGACGGCGATGGCCGTGTCGGCGAGAACGCCTGGGCCTTCATGCCCATTTATCCGTTCCTCGTCCGCGGGTTGATGGCCCTGACGGGTGCGCCGTTCGCACTGGTCTCCGTGGTCGTTTCGACAATCGCGTTTGCGGCGTTCATTTTTGTTGCGGATCGTTTCTTCCGACGCATCATCGGTGATTCGGCCTCTCTGGCCGCACTCGCCGTCATCGCTTTTGCTCCTGTCGCGCCGGTTTACCAGGTCGGTTACGCGGAATCCCTGGGGATGTTGTTTCTTGCTGTTGTCTTGGTCGGGCTGGCCGAACGTCGCTGGTGGTTGGCCGCGCTGTTCATCCCGCTCGCCGCACTGACGAGACCCGTCGGCGTCCCCCTCGCTCTCGCGGTGCTGATTATCGCCGTGGTTGCGTGGCGCGGGCGACGAGATAGGGGCCCGCTGCTCGGACTCGTCGCGTTGGCCGGCCTTTCGGGGTTAGCCTGGCCCGCAATCGCGGGGTGGGTCACCGGACGACAGACCGCGTACCTCGACACCGAACTGGCATGGCGGAGGCCCTACACCGGTGACAACGAGCACGGATGGGGAACGGGTTGGTGGGATTCCGCCGTGTGGTGGTTCCAGGATGCCGCTCCGTGGGTGGTTGGCGGGCTCGGACTATTTGCCGTCATCGTGGCCTTTCTCCCGGCAACGCGACGACTCGGTTCAGTCGCTCTCGCGTGGTCCGCGTCGTATGTGCTCTACCTCGTCATGGTCCTGTTCCCCCAATCCAGCATCTTCCGCTTGTTCATCCCGATCTTTCCGCTTGCCGGAGTCATTGCGCGAAATCGCACCCTCTCGCTTGTTGCCGTATTCGTCGGAATTGTCGGTCAATTTTTCTGGGTGAAATGGTTCTGGTCCGTGGAAGGGTCCGATTGGACGCCCCCGTGATTTTTCGTCGTCGAAATGGGCGCTAAAATGGAGGAAACGTCTTATCTGAAGGAGTACCGCCATGGCCGCCATGAAGCCACGCACGGGGGATGGCCCCATGGAAGCGATTCGAGAGAAGCGTGACCTCATCATCGTCAAGGTCCCCGCTGAAGGTGGCGGTCGCCTTGTCTTCTCGCTCAAGGACGAGGAAGCGGTCGCGTTGCGTGACGCCCTCAACGGAGTCACTAAATAGCGTCACTCCAGTGCTCTGCGCGGTCAGCTAGAACAGTGCGCGAAATGCCTGGCCCAGAAGCGAAATCACTTTGCGTCCGCGGGACAGGCTCTCAAACTTTCGTCGCGCCGCATAAGCGACGAACTTCGGGATGACGAATCGTTCCGCGAGGCGCTTGGCG
>JBIIBI010000035.1:0-8282 GCA_044239485.1 Microbacteriaceae bacterium
GACTCGATTGCACGGCGCGATTCGATGACGAAAGACGCGTCAGAGCGGATACGCGAGGCAGAAGAACTGCGAACCGCCGTTGCCGCGATTGATGGCGTTGCGCCGGTCGCGGGCGAAGACATTGCCCTGAAGGCGAAAGCGGAACGCCTGTCGAATAGCGAAGAGCTGCGCCGCGCTGCACAAGAAGCGCACGAAGCACTGTCGGCGGACGACGCCGAGTTTGATGCGGTGTCGCTTGTGGAAAACGCACGACGAGCACTCGAACGTGTCACCACCCACGACCCGGCCATCGAGACGCTGTTGACCCGAATTTCTGAAGCGAGCATTGTCGTTCGCGAAGCTGCGCAGTCCGTGTCGGCATACGCCGCTGGGCTCGAACTTGACGGTGGTGACTTGGAACAGGTCCACGAACGCACCGCGGCCATCACCGCGCTCGTCCGCGCCTACGGTCCGACGCTCGACGATGTGCTCGCGCTGTGGTCGAGCGCGTCCGACCGCTTATTCGATCTCGATCGCTCAGACGATGCCCTTGAGGAATTGGCTGCGTCGATCGCAGCGGACGAAGTGGCTCTCGACGCGCTCGCGACTCGAATCAGTGCTGCGCGCGACGATGCCGCCCAGCGGCTCTCGGGCGCTGTGACGACAGAACTACACGCGCTCTCGATGCCCACCGCGGAGTTCGTCGTTCGGGTTGCACCGCAAAGCGGGACTGACTTTTTTGCCCACGGGCGCGACGCGGTCGAGATGCTGATGCGACCTCACCCCGGCGGAGAGCCGAAGCCGGTGACGAAGACCGCGTCGGGCGGCGAGCTGTCACGAGTCATGCTCGCGATCGAAGTGGTTATCGCCTCGACCGACACGGTGCCGACGCTCGTGTTCGACGAAGTTGATGCTGGCGTGGGCGGTGCGAGCGCAATCGAAATCGGACGTCGACTCGCTATTTTGGCAAAGTCCGCGCAGGTGATTGTCGTGACGCATCTACCACAAGTAGCGGCTTTCGCAACCAACCACCTGCGCATCATCAAAGACACGAGCGGCGCGATCACGGAATCGACGATCACGCGACTCGACGGAGACGGTCGAATCGAAGAAATGGCACGACTCTTGTCGGGCACTCCCGATTCCGACAATGCCCGTGCCCACGCGGCAGAAATGTTAAATTCTGCGAATCAATGGCGTGGCGAAAACGGTTAATTCGTCAAAAGCCCCTTCCAGCGGTTATCGTTGAATTCCGTGGTGAAACATACGGAATTCGAACTGGACCAGCCCGTCACGAAGCACATCTTCGTTACCGGTGGGGTTGTCTCTTCTCTCGGCAAAGGCCTGACCGCGGCATCGCTCGGTAACCTTCTGACTCGCCGCGGACTTCGTGTCGTCATGCAAAAACTTGACCCGTACCTCAACGTCGACCCGGGCACAATGAACCCGTTCCAGCACGGCGAGGTCTTTGTGACCGATGATGGTGCCGAGACGGACCTCGATATCGGACACTACGAACGCTTCCTCGACATCAACCTGGGTCAGGCAGCGAATGTCACGACTGGCCAGATTTATTCGCGCGTGATCGAACGAGAGCGTCGCGGCGAATACCTCGGCGACACGGTTCAGGTCATTCCACACATCACCGACGAGATCAAGCGTCGGATGCGTCTCCAAGCGACGGAAGATCCCGCGCCTGACGTGATTATCACCGAGATCGGTGGAACCGTCGGTGACATCGAGAGCCAACCGTTTATCGAGGCCGCTCGTCAGGTCCGCCATGAACTCGGGCGAAAGAACGTTTTCTTTGTCCACGTTTCGCTCGTTCCGTTCATGAACGCGTCGGGCGAACAAAAGACCAAACCGACCCAGCACTCGGTGGCGGCCCTTCGATCAATCGGTATTCAGCCCGATGCGCTGGTGCTTCGCAGTGACCGCCCGGTGTCCGCCGCGAACCGCCGCAAGATCGCCCTGATGTGCGACGTGGATGAAGACGCCGTCGTCAACGCGATTGATGCGCAGAGCATTTACGACATCCCCAGCATGTTGCACTCGCAAGGACTCGACCAGTACATCGTTGACCAGTTGCGTTTAGACGGCGACGATGAAGTCAACTGGGCAGGGTGGTCGGAACTGCTCGACACGGTCCACAACCCGAGGGGTCACGTGCGCATTGCGCTCGTCGGGAAGTACGTCGACCTTCCGGACGCCTATCTTTCGGTAACCGAGGCCCTCAAGGCCGGCGGTTTTGCCAACGACGTCGCTGTCGACATTCGATGGGTTGCTTCCGATCTGTGTGAAACTCCGGAGGGCGCCGCGGAACAGCTCAGTGACGTGGACGGCATCCTTGTCCCCGGCGGCTTCGGCGTTCGCGGGATCGAAGGAAAACTCGGGGCCTTGAGGTACGCCCGCGAGCACATGATCCCCACACTGGGAATTTGCCTGGGGCTTCAGTGCATGGTCATCGAATACGCACGCACGGTGGTTGGACTCACGGACGCGTCGTCCAGCGAGTTCGACCCTGATACGAAGTTCCCCGTCATCGCAACGATGGAAGAACAGGTCGACATCATCAGCGACGGTGACATGGGTGGAACGATGCGCCTCGGTTTGTACGAGGCGGCGCTTACGCCCGGGTCGATCGTCGAATCCGTGTACGGCGCTCCGAGCGCGTTCGAACGTCACCGGCACCGCTACGAGGTCAACAACCTCTATCGTGACGACATCGCCAAGGCCGGTCTCGTCTTCTCGGGGACAAGCCCCGACGGCAAACTCGTGGAGTTCGTTGAACTTCCGCGAGATGTTCACCCGTATTACGTTTCCACTCAGGCGCACCCCGAGCTGCGTTCTCGACCGACCCACGGCCACCCGCTCTTCGTCGGGCTCATCGCTGCGGCGAAGGTGCGACACACGGCCGACGTGCTCGACGTCGACTACACCAGCGACAAGTAGCCCACCATGGAGGTAACGCGCCTCATCGAGCAGTTCCTGCGTCACACGGCGCTGGAACGGGGTCGCAGCGCTAACACAATCGCGGCGTACCGACGCGACCTCGACCGGTGGGCCGGGTTCATCAGTTCTCGATCACTCGAGTCGATTGATTCAGTTACGGTGACCGATTACCTGACGACCCTTAGGCGCGACGGTCTCGCGTCATCGTCGATCACCCGCGCGCTTTCGGTCGTCCGATCGTTTCACCGATACCTGGTTGCCGAGGGCCTCGCGCCGAACGACCCGACTGGCGCAGTAATCGCCCCAGGCCGAACTCAACGCCTCCCCAAGGCGTTGAGCATCGAGCAGGTCACCGCGTTGCTCGAATCCACACTCACCGAGACCCCAATCGGGCTGCGCGATCGAGCGCTTCTTGAACTCATGTACGCGACCGGTGCTCGTGTCTCGGAGGCCGTTGGGTTGGTCGTCGACGACGTCCGCGCGGACGAGGTGCTCGATGTCATTACCCTGACTGGAAAGGGAAACAAACAGCGCGTTGTTCCCGTCGGTCGTTACGCCCGCGAGGCACTCGAGGCGTATCTCGTGCGCGGTCGTCCCGCGCTGCTGGCCAAGGGGCACGGCACGCCGGCACTGTTCCTCGGCGCTCGAGGCGCGACGCTGTCCCGCCAAAACGTCTTTCTCATCATTCGAGCGGCAGCGGTCCGAGCTGAGATCACGTCGACGATTTCGCCACACACACTTCGTCACTCGTGCGCAACGCATTTGTTGCGGGGTGGGGCCGACATTCGTGTCGTGCAGGAAATGTTGGGGCACGCATCGGTGGCGACGACCCAGATTTACACGCTCGTCACCAGGGATGCTCTCAACGAGGCGTATCGGACATCTCATCCGCGGGCGAGGTAAATACCTGCGTCATTCACCGTAGAATTGTGCCGTGACCGTCTTTCCCATGCCTCAGCCGTTGACTTCCCATGGTCCGGCGCGCGTGATTTCACTGTGCAACCAAAAAGGTGGAGTGGGCAAGACGACAACAGCGATTTCTCTCGCCGGCGCGCTCGCCGAGGTTGGACGGAAGGTTCTTGTTGTTGACTTCGACCCCCAAGGGGCGCTGACCGCGGGGCTCGGGGCCACCGCCCACGAGGGACCGACGATTTACAACCTGCTGGTCCCGGACAAGGCGGTCGATTCAAGTCGCTCACCGCTCGCAACCCGAGACGTCATTCAGGCCACGTCGATCGAGAACATTCACATACTTCCTGCGAACATCGACCTCGCCGCGGCCGAGGTGCAATTGGTCAACGAGGTTGCTCGTGAACACGTCCTCGCCGACATTTTGAAACCCGTTCTCGCCGACTACGACGTTGTCCTGATCGACTGCCAGCCGTCGCTCGGACTGCTCACCGTGAATGCGCTCACCGCGAGCCACGGCGTACTGATTCCACTGGCGTGTGAGTTCTTCGCCCTGCGCGGAGTTGCCCTGCTGCTCGACACCATCGACAAAGTGAAGGCGCGACTCAACCCCACGCTCGAACTGGACGGAATTCTGGCGACGATGTACGACCCACGAACCCTGCACTCAGTCGAGGTGCTGGATCTGGTCAAACAGAACCGACCCAAAGATGTCCTCAAGACTCTCATTCGACGCACCGTCAAGTTCCCGGACTCGACCGTTGCCGCAGCCCCCATCACCACTTTCGCACCGGATCACCAAGCGGCCGAGTCGTACCGCGAGCTTGCCCGAGAACTGATTTCCCTTGGAAAGATCGCCTAGTTCAGAGGACGGATTCCGCGTCAGCCTCGCGAATTTCGACGGACCCTTCGACCTCCTCATTTCGCTCATCTCGAAACACGAGATGGACATCACCGAGGTGAGCCTCGCCGCGGTGACGACTGAATTCATCGCGTTCCTCCGTGACCTTGACGGCACTGCAGAACTCGATGCGGCCTCCGAGTTCCTCGTTGTTGCCGCGACGCTTCTCGACATGAAGATTGTGGGGCTCTTGCCCACCGGCGAATACGCCGACGCCGACGATGTCGCGGTGCTCGAGGCACGCGACATGTTGTTTGCTCGGCTGTTGCAATACCGCGCTTTCAAAGAGATTTCGGTCTGGTTTTCGGGGCGAATCGAGCGCGAATCGACTCGCCACCCGCGCGCGGTGCGGCTCGAGGACAAGTTTCGCGAACGCACCCCGGAACTTGTCTGGACGACATCGATCGAGGATTTTCACACCCTCGCCCTGTACGCGCTCGCACCGCGCGAGATCCCGTTCGTCGGACTCGAGCACCTTCACGCGCCTCTTGTGTCAGTCCGTGAACAGGCGGCCATCGTCATCTCGATGATTCGCTCTGCCCCGATGACGTTTCGCCAAATCATCGCGGGAGCCGACCAGCGGGGCGTGATTGTTGCGCGGTTCCTCGCGATTCTCGAGTTGTATCGCCAGTCCGCGGTCGCGTTCGAACAGATTGAGCCACTCGGCGAATTGACGGTGCGCTGGAGCGCCGAAACGTGGAACGACGAAAACCTTGTGACCCTGGGAGCCGAATATGGAAACTGAACTTGAACGTCAACTCGAAGCGGTCCTGATGGTAGCCGACGAGCCGCAAAGCCTGGTGTCACTCGCGACGGTGCTGGAACGACCCGTCACGGACGTCAAGGCCGCCATCGCTCGACTCGTTGCCGACTTCGACGGGGTCGACGGCACGGTCCAACGCGGTTTCGAACTTCGCGAGATCGGCGGTGGTTGGCGAATCTACGTACGCGAGTCCTACGACGAGCTCGTTCGCGACGTGGTGTTGTCGCAGAATTCGACCAAATTGTCGCAACCCGCGCTCGAAACCCTTGCGGTCATCGCCTACAAGCAGCCGGTCACGCGCTCGCAGGTGTCAGGAATTCGCGCAGTCAACGTCGATACCGTGCTCCGAACGCTCGTCGGGCGGGGGCTCATCACCGAAGTAGGAACCGAACCCGAGACCGGTGCGATTTTGTACGGCACTACTGATCTGCTCCTCACGAACCTCGGAATCGATTCACTCGACCAGCTTCCGCCGGTATCGGAACTGCTCGACGACGGTTCCGCCGGTTTCGACGATGTCCACTGACCGACTTCAGAAAGTCCTCGCCGCGGCGGGGGTTGCCTCGCGACGCGCGAGCGAGATCCTCATCGCGCAGGGACGAGTGACGGTCAACGGTGAAACGATTACCGAACCGGGTTCGCGTGTAGACCCCGAAATCGATCGAATCACTGTCGACGGCGAACCAATCCAGGCCGATGTCAGCAAACGCTACGTCATGTTGAACAAGCCGACCGGTGTCGTGTCAAGCCTCGCGGACGATCGGGGGCGACGCGACCTGCGCGATTTCGTTTCCGGTTACGACGAGCGGCTGTTCAACGTCGGTCGACTCGATTTCGAAACCTCCGGTTTGCTCATTCTGACGAATGACGGTGACGCCGCCCACGTGCTCGCACACCCGTCGTTCGAGGTCGCCAAGACCTACCTCGCGAAGGTGTCGGGGCTCGTTAAGGGTTCGACCCTGCGCGAGATGAAGGACGGAATCGAGCTCGAGGACGGACCGATCGCGGTCGACCGCGTCTCGATCGTGGGGGAGCCGTCGCGCGGACAGACCCTCCTCGAAATCACGTTGCATTCCGGCCGCAACCGCATCGTTCGCCGTTTGTGTGAGGCGATCGGTCACCCCGTCGTCGAACTTCATCGCAAGAGTTTCGGACCGCTGAGTCTCGGCTCGTTGTCCCTGGGGCTCACGCGCGACCTCACTAAGGTTGAAGTGGGGCAGGTGCTCGCGCTGGCCCGGGATTCCGACGGTGAGGAGGCGGCTCGTGACTAACGCTCGCGTTTCCGGTCCGGTCCGAATCGTCGGAGCCGGATTGCTCGGAACCTCCATCGGATTGGTCCTTCGTCGTCACGAAATCGATGTCTCTCTGGTTGATTCGTCTCCCACCGCCGTCGCACTCGCATCCCAGTACGGCGCGGGACACCCCGCCGCGGATGGCGAAAAACCAGAGTTGATCGTCGTCGCCGTTCCACCCGATGTTGTCGCCGACGTTGTGGCACGCGAATTACGGGATTTCCCTGACGCAATCGTCACCGACGTCACGAGTGTCAAGGGTTCGATTCTGGCGGACCTGCAATCGCGAGGCGTCGACCTCACACGTTATGTCGGCTCGCACCCGATGGCGGGTCGCGAACGCGGGGGAGCGGTCTCTGCTCGCGCCGATATCTTCACGGGTCGTTCGTGGGTGGTGTGCCCCCGACCGGATGCCGATTCGGCCGCGGTTAACCTCGTATCCGACCTGGCGATCGACTGTGGCGCGAACCTCGTAGAGATGTCGACGGCAGATCACGACTCCGCGGTGGCCCTCGTGAGTCACGTCCCACAGATTGTGTCGTCCGCCGTCGCGTCGAGCCTCATCGGAGCGCCCGACTCGTCGGTCGAACTTGCCGGCGGAGGATTGCGGGACATGACTCGAATTGCGTCCAGCGACCCGAGCCTGTGGATTCAGATCCTCAGCGCTAATGCCGCCGACGTGACGGTCGTCCTGGAAGACGTTCGCGACCGGATCGATGCGGTGGTCACGGCATTGCGGAGTGGAACACCGACAGCCGCGCTCGCGGACCTTTTGGCGTCCGGGAACACCGGAGTGTCACGCATTCCCGGAAAGCACGGTCGCAGTGCACGATTTGCCCACATTTTGGTTGTCATTGACGACCGCCCAGGACAATTGGCGCAATTGCTCGCCGATATCGGTGACCTTGGTGTCAACATGGAGGACCTCCGCCTCGAGCACTCGCCAGGCTCGGCCATCGGCTTCGCCGAGATATCGGTGCTGCCGACAGCCGAGGAATCCCTCGTGAGCGCTCTGGAAGCGCGAGGCTGGAGAATCGCGGGCGAGAGCCAGTGATTGTTGTCGCCATCGATGGTCCGGCCGGCAGCGGCAAGTCGAGCGTCGCGCGGGCGGTCGCTGCTCAATTGGGGTACGGATTCCTCGACACCGGTGCGTCGTATCGGGCATTAACGTGGTGGGCACTCGATCGAGACATCGACCTGTCCGACGAGGACGCCGTCGCGGGGCTTCTCGGCACGTTTACCTATTCAATTTCGCTTGATCCGGATCTCGAGTGGTTTGCCGTGGGGGATGTCGATGTGACCGCAAAGATTCGGGACCCGCGCATCAGCCTCGCCGTCAGCGCTGTTGCGCAGAACCTGCGGGTACGGGAATGGATGAAGAATTCCGCCCGCGACTTGGCGACGCACTCGGGTTTTCCCGGAGTAGTTGCCGAGGGTCGCGACATGACGACAGTCGTTTTCCCTGACGCCTCGACCCGGATTCTCT
>JBIIBI010000036.1:0-8251 GCA_044239485.1 Microbacteriaceae bacterium
CGCCGAACGTTTCAAGAAGGTCCCCCGCGAGCGCGTCGCGCGTGATTACCTTCTCACTGCGGGTGCAATCGGAACGCTCTACAAGCGAAACGCCAGCATCTCGGGTGCCGAGGCTGGTTGCCAGGGCGAGGTTGGTTCAGCCTGTTCGATGGCCGCCGCGGGTCTCGCGGCGATTTTGGGTGGAACCCCTCAACAGATCGAGAACGCCGCCGAAATCGCGATGGAACACAACCTCGGCTTGACCTGTGACCCTGTGGGCGGGCTCGTTCAGATGCCGTGCATCGAGCGCAACGCGATTGCGGCCGGGACGGCTGTTGCCGCCGTGCGCCTCGCCCTCGCGGGTGATGGCTCACACAAGATTTCGCTCGACACGGTTATCGAAACGATGCGCCAAACGGGCCTCGATATGTCGAACAAGTACAAGGAAACGTCGACGGGCGGCCTGGCCGTCAACGTCGTCGAGTGCTAACTAGAAGGCGAACGCGTAGGCAAGCAGCGCCGCGTAGGCGAGGCTCGTCCACACCGTCAGTTTCAGCACGAGAACGTACTCGCGCGCAGTCGTCGCCGTCCAGGTAATGAGCAACGCGGGTACGGCGATAAACAGAGCGAAGAACGTCCAACCCGCCGAGATCAGAATCAACGAGAAGTAGACGAGGATTCCGAACGGTGCGAGAACGAGAAGCGTGTACAAGACTCGTCCGAGCCAGAGCGGAATCCGGGTTGCGAGCGTACGCTTGCCCGCGGCGATGTCGGTGGTGCGGTCGCGCACATTGTTGATGTGCAGAACCGCCATCGAGAACAACCCCATCGCGACGCCGGCGAGGATGCTATCGATCCAGACCGCCTGCACGAGAAGGAACGCCGTCCCGGTGGTCGCGACGAGCCCGAAGAAGATGAAGACCATGATTTCACCAAGGCCCGAGTAACCGTAGGGCTTTGTGCCGCCGGTGTAGAACCAGGCGGCCGCGATAGCAGCAGCGCCGACGGCGGGCAGCCACCAGACCTGCGTGAGGACGGTGACGCCGAGTCCCGCGAGCGCGGCAACTCCGAAAAAGATGAATGCGGCGAGTCGAACCTGTTTGGCCGGAGCAGCGCCAGATGCCGTGAGCCGAGTGGGACCGACGCGGTGGGTGTCCGTTCCGCGAATGCCGTCCGAATAGTCGTTGGCGAAGTTCACGCCGATTTGCAGCGCGAGCGCGACGACGAAACAGAGTGCGACGACCGACAGAGGCAGGATGTCCCACGGGTTGATGTCGTCGAGCAGGAACTGCAGGATTGCGACACCCCACCCCAACAGCACCGGCGCGACCCCGAGACCGAGCGTCGAGGGTCGAGCGGCAGTAACCCAGTCGCCGAACTTCGCGGGGCGAACGGTTGCCTGAGCCTGTGCGCCGTGCGCGACGATTTTCTGTGTGCCGGGTCGACCGCTTCGGTTACCGGACGGACGCTTCTTTTTCGAGCTACGAGTTGCCATGCGCTAATTCTACGATTCGTCCTTCGAGACCAGTTCCTGCAACGCGCGTCGATCGATTTTCCCCGATGGCAATCGCGGCAGTGTCGGCACCGTGACGAATCGATAGGGGCGGGCAGCTTTCGACAATTCCCGTTCGATGAGGTCACGCACAACCTCGCGGTCAAGGTCAGACGTCGACACGAGCGCGGGAACCTGGCCCCACTTTTCGTCCGCGAACCAACTCGCTACGGTGTCAAGCCCTGCGGATTCGAGCACGCGGTCGATGTCCCCGAGCGAAACCTTGATTCCGCCCGTGATGATGATGTCGTCCATTCGCCCGAGAATTGCCAGTTCGCCGTCCGTCAACTCTCCGACATCGGTGGTGTGCCACCATCGCGTTCCGTCGTCGACCTTAAAGCTCGTCGCGGTCAGTTCCGTATCGCCGTGATACTCGTCGGCGAGGCTCGACGTGGCGATGATCACACGGCCGTCCTCCGCGATGCGAACGCGAGTGTCCCCGATGGGTCGGCCGTCGTAGACGACTCCGCCCGCGGTTTCGGCTGACCCGTAGGTTTTCGTCACGCGAATTCCCAGGGCGGTCGCACGGTCGATGAGCCCGCCGGGGATTGCTTGACCGCCCACCAGGATTCGAGAAAAGCGTCGGAGCGCGTCGCGGGCGTCGGTGTCTCCTTCAGCGAGATCCACCAGTCGAACCAGTTGCGCGGGGACCAGTGCCGTGAACCAGGTCCCGTCAGCGAGGCGGGCCGCCAACTGCGCGAATTCGCGGGCATCGAACGGCTCGCGGCGGGCGTCGACAAGCGAGGTTTCGGCGACGAGGGATCGAACGACAACCATGATTCCCGCGATGTACGAGAGGGGAAGGGCGAGAACCCACCCGCCTTCTCCGATTTCGCCAGCGGTGGCGCGGGCCGAGGCAATCAGGGCCGAGCCCGACAAACGCACCCGTTTCGGTCGCGCGGTCGAACCGCTCGTTTCGACCGTGATGCCATTGGTCAACGCGTCTCGAATTGGCTCGAGTTCGTGTTCGGGTAGATCCGAAAGAGTCACGGTCAGATCTGCCAGGGGAAGGCGCCCCACTGCGGGTCGCGCTTCTCGAGGAAGGCGTCGCGGCCTTCGACCGCTTCGGAGGTTCCGTAGGCAAGGCGCGTCGCTTCGCCCGCGAACACCTGCTGACCGACCAGTCCGTCGTCGACCGCGTTGAACGCGAACTTGAGCATGCGAATCGCTGTCGGGCTTTGGGCGAGAACTTTGCGCGCCCACGCGATCCCCGTCGATTCGAGTTCGCTGTGCGCAACGACCGCGTTGACAGAACCGATATCGTGGGCCCGCTGAGCGTCGTACTCGTCGGCAAGGAAGAACACTTCGCGGGCAAACTTTTGACCGACCTGACGAGCGAAATACGCGCTGCCGTAGCCGGCGTCGAACGAACCAACCGTCGCATCGGTCTGCTTGAAGCGGGCGTGTTCGCGGCTCGCGATTGACAGGTCGCACACCACGTGGAGAGAATGCCCGCCGCCGGCGGCCCAGCCCGGAATGAGTGCGATGACGACCTTGGGCATGAACCGAATGAGGCGCTGTACCTCGAGGATGTGAAGGCGTCCGCTGCGAGCGCCGTCGATAGTGTCCGCGGTCTCGCCATCGGCGTACTTGTAACCGTCTGCGCCGCGCACGCGCTGGTCGCCCCCGGAACAAAACGCCCAGCCGCCGTCCTTCGCGCTCGGGCCGTTCCCCGTCAACAACACGACACCGAGTCGCGGGTTGAGACGTGCGTCATCAAGCGCGCGATACAGCTCGTCGACGGTATGTGGTCGGAACGCGTTGCGCACCTCGGGGCGATTGAACGCGATTCGCGCGATGCCCTGATCGGCGGACTGGTGGTACGTCACGTCCGTCATGTCCTCGAATCCGGGCACAACGGTCCACTGGGTCGAGTCAAAGAGGTCGCTGACGGCATTTGTCATACGTTCAGGCTATAACTTCACGGATATGTTTGAGTCATGAGGCTTCCCACCGTCGACGATCTTCTCGCCAACGTGCGGGTCGTCGCGCTTCCGATGCGGACCCGGTTTCGCGGTCTCGACGTGCGAGAAACGATGCTCATCGCTGGTTCGACCCCGTCGTCGTGGGGCGAATTCGCCGCGTTCACCGAATACGACGACGCCGAGTCCGCTCCCTGGCTCGCGTGCGCGATCGAACAGGCCTGGAACCAACTTCCGAGCATCGAGGAACGGCCCGTGTTTCGCGAGGTCGTTCGGTCTAACGCCACCCTGCCCGCTGTCGACGCGTCCGATGTCGCTACGGTTCTCGAGCGATTCGGTGATTTCCGCACGGTCAAGGTGAAAGTCGCCGAACCCGGTCAAGCACTCGAGGACGACATCGCGCGAGTTCGCGCCGCTCGCAATTTCGTCGGTGCGGCCGGTCGGGTTCGAATCGACGCGAACGGCGGCTGGAACGTCGACGAAGCGGAACACGCGATTCGCGCGCTGGAACAGTTCGACCTCGAATACGTCGAACAACCCTGCATGAGCGTCGACGAGCTCTACGAGATTCGCTCGCGCGTTCACGGATTAGGAATTGCGATCGCGGCGGACGAGAGCGTTCGCAAAGCCACTGACCCCGTCGCGGTCGCGCGGGCGGGAGCGGCCGACATTCTCGTGATTAAGGTCGCGCCGCTGGGTGGGGTGCGGCGGGCGCTGAACATCATCGATGAGGCGGGGCTGCCCGTAGTCGTCTCGAGCGCGTTGGAATCGTCCATCGGGCTTGGGGCGTCGGTCGATCTCGCAATGCGAATCGAGCACCTTGAATATGACTGCGGAATCGCTACAAACGTGCTGTTCGAGCGGGACGTTCTGCCCCCGCTCACCGACTTTGGAACGTTCGCGGCAACGCCCGGAATCGTCGACGAACGAGCCGCCGAGGAACTGCGCGTCAACCCCGAGCGCGAACAGTGGTGGCGCGAACGTGCCGCCCGGTGCCTCGAATTGCTTTAGAGGCCCGAATAGGCGTGATAGCCCTTGAAGAAGATGTTGACAATCGAGTAGTTGAAAATCACGGCACCGAAACCGACGAGGCTCAGAATCGCTGCGGGACGCCCGCGCCAACCGCGCGTCGCGCGAGCGTGGATGTATCCGGCGAACAGCGTCCAGATGATGAACGACCAGACTTCTTTCGTGTCCCAGCCCCAATAACGTCCCCACGCGCGCTCGGCCCAGATTCCGCCCGCGATGACCGTGAAGGTCCAGAACACAAAGCCGATCACAATGATTCGGTAGGCGAGCGCCTCGAGGGTCTCCGACGACGGGAATGCCGACAGGAATCGCCACGAGCGAGTCTGAAGTTTGCCCTCTTCACGTGATTGTTGAAAAAGTTGCGACGCCGAAAGCGCAGCGGCCGTGGCAAAAAATCCGGTTCCCAACACGGCCACACACACGTGGATGACGAGCCAGTAGCTCTGAAGCGCAGGGGGCAGGGGCGACACCGCGACATAGAAGTTGACGGCGACGATACCCAGCGCGAGGATCGCAAACCCCGACACGAACGCACCGACGAAACGCACGTCACGCCAGATGTTGATACCGAGGAACACTCCGATCAACACGAGAGTCGCGGTCAGACCGAACTCGTACATGTTCGCCCACGGCACGCGATGGGCCGCGATTCCGCGGGTGATAACCGCACCGAAGTGAATCCCGAACCCTAGGAGAAGAACCGCCATCCCGCTGCGAAGCCAACGCGTCGGTGGGGACTGACCATCCGACGCGGCGCGACCAGCAAGGTCGACCGTGAAGAGGATGAACGCGAGGGTGTACACCGCCATCGCGGAATAGGTGGCGATGAGAGAAATGGATTCGAGGTTGTTCGTCATTCTCTCGCTACCTTATCTGTCGAAGTTTGGCGCGTTTTGTCCACAAGGCGGTCGAGGGCGGCATCGAGGCGAGGGTCGTCGCCACGCGCCATTCCGCCCCATTCGAGTTCCGGCGTGCGCGCCGTGCCGCGGGCACGAATCCAGACGCGGCGGCGGCGGGTACCGAGCGACGCGAGCAATCCCGCGACAACAAAGAAGAGACTGATCGCGACACCAAATTGGGTTGGGTCGTGACGGATTTCGACACCGATGAATCGGCGGAGTGACGTGAATTCAATTGAACCGAGACCGCCCGGCAGTTCGAAGACGTCTCCGGGGGTCAGCACGACATCGGTGCCCGTGTGCCGCCCAGCGATCTGTGTGAGCGACTCGACGGGGAGTTGGAAGACGTTGGCGGTCACGCCCGAATCGAGCCCGAGGTCGCCCGTGTAAACGTTGAACGTCACCGTCGGGTTCGTGGGTTCGGGGTTGTTCGACGACAGGGCGCCCGAATCGAGGTCGACCGCGGACGGGTAGAAGAAACCCTGCATTCCGAGCTGTTCGGACAAGCCGTCCGGAACCTTGACCACGCCGACGCTCGTGAGGTTGGAGTCTTGACTGAGGAAAACGACGGGCTGATCGAACACAACGGTTCCCTGCGGATCGCGCACGGTGATGACGGGGGCATAGCCGTTCCCCAACAGGTACATCTGCGAATTGCCGGCGACCAGAGGCTCGTTGACCTTGAGCCTCACCTCACGAGTCGCGTCCCCTTCGGTGACCGAGACATTCGCCGTGAAGTCAATCGGCATCCAGACGTGTTTGACGGGGTCCTTGGTGTACTCGGGCGTGAACGTGTCGAGCGTCACGCCATACGGTTCGAGTTGCTGTTCGGCGAACCACGAACCGGGGTGGAACGAATCGTACGACGCGAGTTGGTTCGTAAACGTCTGTCCCTCGATGATGACGCGTTGCCCGTTCCAGCCGTAACCGCCGGTAACCGCGAGCGTTGCGAGAATTCCCACGAGGGCGATATGGAAAACGAGGTTCCCCGTCTCACGTAAATAGCCAAACTCGGCGCGAATAGAAGTGTCATTGCGCACCACTCGATAGTGAGCCGCGCGCAGCACGGACTCGGCCCGATCGAGCGACGTGACGGTTCCGCCGATTGCGGGCTCACTTCGGCGGTAGGGAAGTCGCACCCAGGACGCGGGCTCGGCGGCCGGCTCGGCCCGCAGGATTCGCCAGTGGTACAGCGTGCGGGGGACGATGCACCCGATCAACGAAATGAACAACAACACATAAATCGACGAGAACCAGACCGAGGTAAAGGTGTCAAATAATTGAATCGACTCGTAGAACTGGAAGAGTTCGGGGTTGGCGTCTCTAAAGACGATCACGCCGTTCGGATCGGACGAGCGTTGCGGGACGAGCGAACCAGGGATTGACGCGAACGCGACCAACACGAGCAAGATGATCGCGGTGCGCATTGACGTGAGCACGCGCCACACCCAGCGCACGAACTCGAGTGGCCCGAGCTTGGGTCCGCGAATCGGGTCGTCGAGACGATTCTTGCGCGGGGCGTCCGGCGAATCGAAGTCGCTCGTGGCATCCGCGAGGTCGACGGGTTGCAGAGACGCCGGGTCAGAGGGTCGACGTGAAGCCACTCAGGAACACCCCCGCCCACGACAGGAACTCGCGCCAGATGCCGAGGACCATGAGAACACCGATGAGAACGAGGAGAACGCCGCCCGCGACATTGATGGTCGCGATGTGCCGTCTCACCCACGCAAGAGCGGGGAGGATTCGGCCGAGCAGCAGCGCGACGACGACGAACGGAAGCGCGAGTCCGAGCCAGTAGGCGACGCCCAGAACCGCCGCGCGCGCGGGGTCTTGTGCGCTCAACGCGAGGGTTTGCACCGCGACGAGAGTCGGTCCGACGCACGGAACCCACCCGATGGCGAACACGATTCCGAGGAGCGGCGAACCCCACACCCCGGCGCGCGTCTTCCACTGGGGAAGGAAATCCCGTTGCAGTGCCGGGATTCCGCCGGCGAAGATGATGCCCAAAAGAATGAGAAGCACGCCCGAGACCCGCAACACGATGTCGAGATAGGGAATCAACAAAAGTCCGAGAGTCCCGAACATCACCGACAACGAGATGAATACGGCGCCCATCCCCGCAACAAAGCCGAGAACCCCGAGAAGGACTCGGCGGCGATCGGCCGATGTCGGCTCGGCGGTGATGGCAAAACCAGAGACGTAGGCGATATATCCGGGCACGAGCGGGATGATGCACGGCGAGAGAAACGCGAGCAATCCCGCGAGGAACGCGATGGGCAACGCGATGATTAGGTCGCCCGAGAACACGATTTCGCCGACGTTGTCGATCACGGAGTTGCCTCGGCGACAACACGGTCGATCATGTCCTCGAACATCGAGCGGTCATAGATATAGCCCAACAGACGCGCCGCGACCCGACCGTCTCGATCAACGATGAAGGTCGTGGGGATTCCGCTCGGGGGAAGGTCCCCGGCGAACGCGAGGCGCAACTCGCCCGAGTCCGCGTCGAGTGCACTGGGATAGGGGATGTCGAAAGTCTTTTCAAACGATTGCGCCCCCGACGCGTTGTCGTAGACATTCACGCCGAGAAAGCGAACTCCCTGGTCGGCATAGACGGCGGCCAGTTCGGCAAGGTCCGGCGCTTCCGCGCGGCACGGTGGGCACGCGGCAAACCAAAAGTTCACGACGAGCACCGAGCCACGGAAGTCCTCCGCGTTCACGGTCGAACCGTCGGTGGTGTCACTGGACTCGAACGACACTGCGTCCCCGCGATTCGCGGGTGCGACTTCGGTAACGGTTCCGTCGGCAGAGGTGAAATTCTCGTTGTTCGCATCGACGGCGAGCGGGTCGTTCGACGCACACCCGCCGAG
>JBIIBI010000037.1:0-8153 GCA_044239485.1 Microbacteriaceae bacterium
CCGGTCGCGTCGATGATGATGAGGTCGCGCAGACGTTCAAGGACATCCTCGACGAAGCGCCGAGGGTCGTTTCCGGTTTGGACGACCCGGTCGATTGCGGCAAAAGCGTGAGCGGCATCACTTCGGCCAATCGCGTCGAGGGTCTCGTCGAGAAGTTCACTCGGGGTGTAACCCAGAAGGTTGTTCGTGCGTTCCCGAGTGACGGTGTTGTCGTCGGAACCCGCGATGATCTGGTCGAGCAACGAGAGGGTGTCGCGGACAGAGCCGCCGCCCGCACGAATCACCAAAGGAAGAACGCCGTCTTCAATCGTGACCTTTTCTTGGACGCAGAGTTCCGTCACGTAATCGAGCATCACCGCGGGAGGAACGAGCCGAAACGGGTAGTGGTGGGTGCGCGATCGGATTGTGCCGATGACCTTCTCGGGTTCCGTCGTCGCAAAGATGAACTTGACGTGCTCGGGGGGTTCTTCGACGATTTTGAGGAGAGCGTTGAAGCCCTGCTGTGTGACCATGTGTGCTTCGTCAAGGATGAAAATCTTGTATCGGTCACGAGCGGGGGCGAATCCTGCGCGTTCGCGAAGTTCGCGGGCGTCATCGACGCCATTGTGGCTCGCCGCATCAATCTCGACGACATCGAGCGAACCGGATCCGTCGCGCGATAACTCGACACAACTGTCGCATTTTCCACACGGAGTATCGGTCGGTCCCTCGGCGCAATTGAGGCAACGAGCGAGGATTCGAGCGGACGTCGTCTTTCCGCAACCTCGGGGCCCAGAAAACAGGTAGGCGTGATTGACGCGATTTTGACGAAGAGCGGCACGCAACGGATCGGTCACCTGGGACTGCCCGATGAGTTCATCGAATGATTCGGGTCGGTACCGACGATAGAGAGCGACTGCCACCCTTTGAGATTACCCGCACCCACCGACTTTCACGGGGCGGCGCGAGCGCCGAGGTGTGGGTGATCGAGTCGAAAAGACCCCTCGCGCACCCGCCAGAGCCGGGTTACCCTTGCTTCGTTTCCGACCTGGGGGAGTTGGCCTGGGTGGCGCCACGCGAGGGGCTGGCACCATTCTATGCTTCGCAACAGAGAGATTCCCAGGGCCCATGATTGGCGAGCCACGCGTGACCTTCCCCGATTGACGAGAGTCGGGCGCGATACTGGAAATGTGATTATCGAACCGCGCGTCGTCAAGCTAACGACCCGCACGGAAGTGGACGTCCGGCGAACCATCCCGCACGCGAAACTTCGGCGAATCGGTGCGTGGGTTTTCGTCGATCACTTCGGTCCGACGGAACAGGTCGACGGGATGACGGTCGCCGCCCACCCCCACACGGGGTTGCAGACAGTGACGTGGCTTCTGGACGGGCTCATCGATCATCGTGACAGCCTCGGGACCGCCCAGGATGTGTCGCCCGGTTCTCTCAATCTCATGACCGCTGGCTCGGGTGTTTCGCACAGCGAGCGGAGCCTGCCGGGGCCTGCGTCACTCCACGCTGTGCAGTTATGGATTGCGCTCCCCGATGCGGTGCGCTCGATGCGTCCCACGTTCGAGCACATCGAAACCGTTCCCAGCGCGACGTTCGGCGACCACGTCGCCCAGGTCTTTATTGGCGAATGGGGTTCGGCGTCGTCGCCCGCGACCGTCTTTAGTCCATTAGTCGGGGCCGAGGTTTCCGTTGGCGCCCGGGGATCGATCCCGCTCAACCCCGCCTGGGAATACGGAGTCCTCAACATCGGCGGTTCGATATCGGCCAACGGTGACGATGTTCCACCGAGTGCGCTGTGGTATTCACCGGTGGGCTCGAACGAACTGGTTCTCACCGGATCCGGAACCGCGATCGTCATCGGCGGCGAGCCGTTCCTCGAACACATCCTGATGTGGTGGAACTTCATCGCTCGCACTCACGAGGAAGTCGAAGAAATGCGGATGGATTGGAACCTTCACACCTACCCAGTGTTTGCCGATCGAGTGGGCGGATGGATTCCGGCGCCCGAAATGCCGAACGTGACCCTGACGGCGCGTTAGCGCGCGGTCGTTAGGAAAAGAGCTTCCGCAGCGAAGACATGACGTCGGCCAGCGCCTCACTGATGTCGCCATCGGGACCTGCAGCCCTGAGATGCTTGGTGATTTCGGTCCAGACCTGGGCGGCAAGCGCACCGACGAATCCCGCGAGTGCGGCCCCACCCGGTAGGCCCGCGAGACGTCGCGCCACCACGTGTTCCATTTCCTGAGCCCAATGGTCGCGTGAGTATCGAACCGCGCCGTCGCTCAATCGCGCCGCGTGGACCTTGGGTCCTGGGTTGAATCGTTCTTCGAGTTCAATCTGTTTTTCGTGACTGTGGTGAAGGCAGTATTCAAGAGACTGGAAAAGTGGTTCGTCTCGCGGGCGATTCATCAGCAACGCGCCAAAGAACTCCATGTATTCGTCAACCGCGGGATACAACAGCGCTTCCTTTGTCGCAAAGTAGTTGAACAACGTCCGTCGCGAGATCCCGACAGCAGCGGCGACATCCGCCATCGTGGTGGCGTCGAACCCGTCACGCTCGAATAGTGACCATGCGACGAGGATTATGTCGTCCGGCGTCGATTTCGGCCTGCGACCGAGCACGTGGCTGGTGCTGTTATCCGCCATCGTTTCGCTGGTCATGGGATGAGTCTAGCCCGATTTGACAGATTTCTGCACTAGTGCAATAATTTGTTCACTAGTGCAATAAACCGTGAAGGGTTTCCCGTGTCCCAATTCCTCTACCGCCTCGGACAATTTGCCGCGCGCCGAGCGTGGCTTGTCATCGTGGGATGGGTCGCCGTCATCGGAATCGTGGGCGGGGTAGCGGCGACCGCCGGCGGCACATTCTCGACAGCCATGACCATCAATGGCACGGACGCTCAGACCACGATCGAAACCCTCGAAACAAACTTCAAGGACGCAAGCCGCGGCGTTGGCCAAGTCGTCTTTCACAAGACCGACGGACTGCCCTTCACCGACGAAGAGAAGGAAAGCATCTCTGCCGCGTTGTTGTCGGTTCACGACCTTCCCGCGGTCGATGACACGGTCGATCCGTTCGAGACGCAAGCCACCCTGGACGAGAACGCGCTCGACATCGCAGACGCCCCCGCCAAGTTTGCCGATGGACAGAAAGAGATAGATGACGGACAGACCGCGATTGACGAGGGGCTCACGGCTCTCGCCGAAGCCCGGGTCACCCTCGCTGACGGGCGAATCGAGCTGGCGGCAAATCAGAAAAAGCTGGACAAGGGCCTCGCGAAACTTCGAAAGGCCGCGGCCGAACTTCGCACCAACAAAGCGGGTGTCGAGTATCTGATTTCCCTCTACTCAGAGGATGAAGACTTAAGTAACGACAGCCTCGTGCCGGGTCTTAGCGCCCAACTCGCGGTCATCGACGGTTACCTTTCGCAGATCCCCGCTCAACGACAAATAATCCGCGAAGGCCAGGCCAAAATCGACGCGGGCTGGGCCGGAATCTACGACGGTGAACGTCAGGCGAAAGACGGCGATAAGGCACTCGCGCGTGCGCAACGCAAACTTGACCGCGGCCAGGTAAAACTTGACGAGGCTCGGGTCGAATTCGAATCCGCTCAAATCGTCATGGCCGGAGCCGCCAAGTTTCGGGTGGTGTCTGAGGACAACCAAACCGCAACGGGTAGCGTCATGTTCACCACGCCGATCTCGGAAGTGGAAACCTCGGATAAAGAAGCCGTCGTCGCGGCGCTGTCCGAGACGGCAACCGAAAACATTCAGGTCGAGTTCTCACAGGATCTGACGCGTTCGCTCGGCGGACTGCTCGGACCCGGTGAAATCGTCGGACTTCTCGTCGCCGCCATCGTTCTGTTCGTGATGCTCGGGACGCTCGTTGCCGCTGGCCTCCCCGTTTTGTCGGCTCTCGTTGGTGTGGCAATCTCGGGCGCATCGAGCGTGGCACTCGCCGCGGTAGTCGAATCGACCACGACGACGCCGATTCTCGGAGTGATGCTGGGGCTTGCTGTCGGGATCGACTATTCACTCTTCATCCTCAACCGTCACCGCCGTCAGTTGAAGTCGGGCATGCCGGTTGCGGAGTCAATCGCCCTTGCCAATGGCACCTCCGGAAACTCGGTTACTTTCGCTGGTCTCACCGTGATCATCGCCCTTGCTGCACTGAACCTCACGGGCATCGATTTCCTCGGTCTCATGGGGTCTGTGGGTGCTGCCGCCATCGCCATTGCCGTCGCCGTCGCCGTCACGTTCAACCCCGCCGTTATCTCGTTGATGGGGATGCGTATCCTCAGCAAAAAGGAGCGTCGAGTCCTCGCTGAGCGTGAGTCGCACCACGTGGCACCGCCCACGACATCCTCTGCAAGCGTGTTCGCGACGCGCCATCCCATCGTCTCGTTGTTTGCGACCCTGGCCGTTCTTGGAATCGCCGCGATCCCTCTGCTCGACATGCGCCTCGGTCTACCCGATGGCTCATCAGAGCCAACAGATTCGACCGGGTACAAGTCGTACCACTTGACCCAGGACGCGTTCGGCGAAGGCGTCAATGCGACCTTGCTCGTCGTCGCGTCTTCCCCAACTCCCATCACCGAAGACGACGAGCTCGCGTTCCAAGCGGGCGCAACGAAACTCATCATGAACGTCGACAACGTCGAGTCCGCCGTGCCGGGAGGATTCTCGGACGACCGCACAATTGCGATTTTCCGAGTGGTTCCGACGGGTGGGCCGAACGACTTGTCGACACAAGATGTCGTGCACGACATCCGCGCTCTCGATGCACAATTCCGCTCGACCCTCGACTCATCGGTCAATGTGACCGGAATGGCGCCCATCAACATCGATGTGTCGGAAAAACTCAGTCAGGCATTGCCGATTTACCTCGGCACCGTGATCGGACTCTCTCTGCTCATCATGATGCTCGTTTTCCGATCAATCTGGCTGCCACTCATCGCGAGCGCGGGTTTCCTGTTCACTGTTTTCGCGACACTTGGTGCAGTGACCGCCGTGTTCCAGTGGGGATGGCTCGGGTGGCTCTTCGACGTTCACGACCCCGCGCCAATCCTCAGTTTCCTTCCGACGATGCTCATCGGAATCCTGTTTGGTCTCGCAATGGACTACCAGTTGTTCCTCGCCTCGGGAATGCGCGAGGCGTTCATCCACGGTAGGTCAGCAACGGACTCCATCAACTACGGATTGCGGCTCTCTCGAAGCGTGGTGACAGCTGCCGCCATCATCATGGTGTCCGTCTTCGGCGGATTCATTTTTAGCCACACGACGATGATCCGGCCAGTTGGTTTCGGTCTTGCCGCGGGTGTGCTCATCGACGCGTTCCTCGTGAGGCTTGTGCTCGTTCCCGCCGCGCTCAAGTTGATAGGACCCGCAGCATGGTGGTTGCCCAAGTGGCTCGATCGAGTCCTGCCGGATGTCGACGTTGAAGGTGCAAAGCTCGAACGATCGGTTGCTCACCACTAATCGGCGTGAGGCGTCGCCTCGCTACTTTTTTCGAGTAAACACCCGCAGCACGAGTAGCAACGCTCCGGCGCCGATCAGCCAAGGGATCGCACCGACCGCGCTGTAGGCGACGCCGATGGGCGCTAAAGGTGACAGTGACCAGATGAAAAAACCACCCAGTGCAATTACGCCGAGTGCCGCGATGCCGCAGCCGACTCCCTTGACCCCCGCGTTCTTGACGATGGGGTGGTTCTCTTCGATTCGCGACCGTTCGTCGTCTGCAGAATTTGTCATGGGCGTCTTTTCAGTTCCGATTGCTCTGTTGTCGAATCAGCCGAGCTCGTCGATCTCGGCAATGAGAGCCTCGACCTTTGCGCGGATTTCGTCTCGAATGGGTCGCACCCCGTCGATCCCCTGTCCGGCCGGGTCATCCAGCGGCCAATCGAGGTAAGTCTTTCCGGGGAAGAACGGGCAGTTGTCGCCGCAACCCATCGTGATGACGTAGTCCGAATCCTTGACAGCCTCGGTCGTCAGGACCTTGGGGGCGTTGTTCGCGATGTCGATGCCCTCTTCGGCCATCGCCGCAATCGCCGACGGGTTGATCTCGTCTTTGGGTTCGGTGCCGGCGGACAGCACCGTGACACGGTCACCCGCGAGAGCCTGCAGGTAGCCCGCGGCCATCTGTGAACGCCCGGCATTGTGAACGCAGACGAACAATACGGTTTTATTCACTGGTTCACAGCCCTTGAGATTTGCGAAAATGGGCCACAAGCGCGTTCGCGTGGCCATGACCGATGCCGTGCTCCGACTTGAGCCACTCGACCTGCTCTAAGTGCTTCTTGTCGAGCACGTTTTCAAGAAGCTCAAACCAATGAGCCACCGGCTTGCCGTACGTCTTCTCGATGGACGGGAAGTACGACGCTGGTCCCTGAACTTTCTCGGTCACGAACCAAATATAGCCGAGTCGATTAGCGGGGTGCATAGGCTGGAAGAAAACACCGTGAAAGGTTCCTCATGACAAGTTCCCGTGACGTCGGTTTTTCGCCTCGCCGCCTCTTTCGATTCTTCGCATTCAGTGAAGCGGTGACGTGGACACTTTTGCTAGGCGGTCTC
The DNA here is from genome assembly GCA_044239485.1 of Microbacteriaceae bacterium. Lineage (GTDB taxonomy): Bacteria > Actinomycetota > Actinomycetes > Actinomycetales > Microbacteriaceae > MWH-TA3. Next base: position 6,562 of record JBIIBI010000037.1, read on the forward strand.
GCGATCCGCGCAATTTTCGGCGCACCACCAATCCTGTTGACAATCGTCGGCGGAATCCACGGCGCAGTATTCCTTGGGTACGGAGTGGTGGCCGCGCTGGTCGGCGTGAACAACCGCTGGGGTATCGGGCGAACTGTGCTCGGGATTGCGCTCGCCATCGTTCCCTACGCGACGATTCCATTCGAAATTCGAGCCGAGAAGGCCGGTCAACTCGCTGGCGCTTGGCGTCGCACGGCAACGAGCGACCCGCGCGACGCGCACTGGTTCGACGGGTTGTATCGATGGTTCCTCAATCGCCCAGTGCTTTTCGCACTCGTGTTGCTCGCAGCGATTGTTGCAATCTTCGCGACCCTCATCATCATCGGGCCTCCCGGAGGGTGGCCGACCGACGAAGGCTAAGCGACGCCGCCCACGATGGTGAATGCCCCGGTGACAACATCGCCCGTTCGCACCAGCGCGACGACGACCGAACCATAGCCGCCCCGCCATTCGCTGTGCAGGCGAGTGTGCTCTTCCTCGGGAACGGTGGTGTCAACCACGAAACCCGATTCGGTCACAGTGCCCGTCACGGGGATTCCGTTCACCGTCACCGACACCTCGGCGGCGTCGGTGTGAATCTCGACGTGGATCGGAATCAACCCGTTCACCGCCGACCCCGACGTCGCGTCAATCGTGACGGACGGCTGTGCCGATGCGTCGCCACCACGCGACACCCACGTGTGCGCCGGCAACTCCGGCGTGCGAGGAGGCTCAATCCTTCCACTGTGCGCTCGGTCGAACGCAGAGGCGAAAGTCAGCAGATTTGTGTCGTCGTAACCGCGCCCCGCGAATGTGAGCCCGACAGGCATGCCGATGTCGCTCATGTTGCCCATTGGCACAGTCACGGTCGGAATGCCGAGGTGACGGATCACGACGTTCCCGTTCGCGACCCACGTGCCGTTTCGCCACCCGAGCGCAGCCGAGGCGGGGTTCACATCCATGTCGGCAGGACCGACATCCGCGACCGCGGGGAACACGACCGCGTCCACACCCAATTCGTCCATCCACTGCTCGAGGTCGATTCGACGAGCCTCGTCGAGTCCGCGCAGTCCCTCGGCGATGCTCGGAATGTCTTCGAGCGCGGCAACTCCGTCACGCCGCGCGTCACGAACATAACTTTCCAGCGTGACGTCCTCGGGCGAAAATCGCGACTGATGAATCCCGTATTGGTCCTCCAGGGCGCCACGCGGTTGGGGGAAAATCTTGTCTTCGTCAACATCGACGAGCGCGCGGAGTTTCGGGTCCCCATTTGCGGCGAGGAATTCGTTCCACCCCCACATGCTGAGTTCGTGAAGTTCGCGGTCGGCATAATCGGTCGGCACCAATCCGCGCGCGACGAGGTTGTTGGGCTCACCTTCTTTGTTTTCGTATCGGGTCACGACGGGGAAATCCGTTTCGATCACCTGGGCGCCGAGTCGCTCGAGTGTGATTTTCGCCTCTTGCCAGCGCTCGACCACCGAGTCGCGCGTCTCGATCGGATCAGTCGTTTCGGAGTCGGCGTTGATATACATTCTGGGAATCGCGATTCGCTTTCCTGACAGGGCCAGGCCCGC
>JBIIBI010000038.1:0-7933 GCA_044239485.1 Microbacteriaceae bacterium
CCGCCTTCTGCCCTTCCGGTCACCGGCCGCCCAAGAAGTGTTTGACTACGGCGACAAACTCGCGAACGAACGTCGCGGCAAAGACGGGACCGACCTCGTTTCGGTTCTCATCAACTCTGAGATGTCCGATGGAATCCCGCTGACCGACCGCGACTTCCACACCAACTTCCTGTTGCTCGTTGTGGCCGGAAACGAAACGACGCGCCACACGATCACACACACGATGCGGAACCTCATGGCGAACCCGGATCAGTTGGTCTACCTGCAAGAGAACCCCGACATGATTCCGTGGGCGGTCGAAGAGTTCCTCCGCTATGCGAGCCCCGTGTATCACTTCCGACGTACCGTCACAAAAGAGGTCGAGTTCGAAGGCCACACGTTCAAGGTCGGCGACAAGGTCGTCCCGTGGTTCGCCTCGGGCAACCGCGATGACAAGATTTTTGACAACCCCACGAAGATGGACGTCACCCGCAACCCGAACGAACACATGACGTTCGGTCGTGGCGGCCCCCACATGTGCCTGGGAAACGCCCTCGCGCGAATCGAACTTCGCGTGATGTTCGAAGATCTGCTGTCACGAATCGACAAGGTCGAGCACACCGGGCCGGTCGACTTCCTGCGCTCGAACTTCGTTCACGGCATCAAGCACATGCCGGTGAAGGTCACCCTCCGGTAGCTATTTCGCGACGCGTTCGAGGAACGCATCGACGAGGTCGAACGTGCGCTGTCGAGCGGCCTCTTCGATCGCCTTTGTTTGCGCCATCATGACCGCAGGGTCTTGTCCGTCGTCTTCGACTTCTTTGTCGCCACCCCAGATGAGCCATCCGTCCAACGCCGCGGCGTCGAGCTCGGGGTGGAACTGCAACGCGAGCGCCTTGTTGATGACGAACGCCTGTGACGCGATGGGGTTTCGGGCGATCTCTTTCGCTCCGGGCGGAAGTTCCCAGCGGTCGTAGTGGAACTGGAACCACGGTCCGTTGCTGACGAGTGTTTCGTCGTCGCTCCAGATGTTGGTCCACCCGATTTCGCCCTTCGGGCCGGGTGCGACGGATCCGCCCATTGCACGAGCGATGAGTTGTCCGCCGAAACAGATGCCGAGGACGGGCTTACCGCTCGTTACCGCCTCGCGCACAAATTCGAGTTCCGGCGTGAGCCAGTTGCCGATACACGCGTCATCCCATGCTCCCCAGGGGGCGCCGAGGGGGATGATGAGGTCGTAATCGTCGAGGCTCGGGAACGTGAACGGAACGTTGGGGTCGCGGAATCGCTCTTCGGGCACCACGAGAATCTCTTCGATCTCATAGCCGTGGTGGCGCAGTCGCTCGGACACGGGACCCGTCGGACTGACGTGGTCGTGCTGGATGAATAGTGCCTTCACGGTGTGCTCCTTTGCATGTGCAGATGGCAAGTATTACGTTTTGACTACAAACATTTATTTTTCGATTCTAGAGACTATTATTTCGTTTGAGTCCTAACGAAATGGTTACAAAGGAGTACCTATGTCTCACGACCTCGTCGCTTTGCGCGATTCATTAAAAGCTCAGGGGATTGATATCCTCCGCTTTACCTACGCCGACGTGCTCGGTATCGCCCGATCTAAAGATGTGCTCGTCAGCCAGTTGGATAAGGCTGCCCACAGCGGTCCGGCCTTCTGTCAAGGCGTGTGGGTGACGACGACAGGCGGTGACGTCCTCGACGCCGTGAACATCGCCTCAGACGGACTGCAAGACCTCGTCAGTTCGATCGAACCCGACACCATCACCCCACTCCCCTTCGAGCCGGGTGTCGCCTACGCCATTGCTGATGCCCTCAACCCCGACCGTTCGCCGAACCTCATTTCGCCACGAACCGTCCTCAAAAAAATCATCGGGGAATACAACGCGCTCGGACTTCAGCCCGTTGTCGGCCCAGAACTCGAGTTCTACATCGCGAACATCAAGGAGGACGGGGGCTACGAGCGTTCGCTTACGAGGACGGGTCGCGTTTACACGACCGGCACCCTCGTCGATCCCGACGGCGTCTTCCTCAACCTCATGCGTATGCTCGACCAGATGAACATCGGCGTCTTCGCCGGAAATCATGAATTCAGCCCCAGCCAGTACGAGATCAACCTGTGGCACAGCAACGCGCTCGACGCCGCCGACCGAACGTTCTTCTTCAAGACCGCAATCAAGGACATCGTCGCTCAGTCTGGTCAGCACGCTACGTTCCTCGGAAAGCCCTGGAGCGACGAGGGCGGAAGCGGGTTCCACCTCCACTTCTCGGTGACCGACATGAAGGGCGTCAACACGATGCACGACGGAAAGGGCCAACTCTCCGAAGTAGCTCGGCAGATGATCGCGGGTGTTCTCGAAAACGCGAATGCGCTCACTGCCCTCACGAACCCGACGGTCAACGCCTTCAAGCGCCTCGGCCCGGACACTCTCGCGCCCTTCCGCGCGAACTGGGGTTACGACAACCGCTCCTGCATGATCCGTGTCCCACCAGAGCGCGGCGAGGGGACTCGTCTCGAGGTCCGTGTCGGCGACGGCGCTGCGAACCCTTATCTCGTGATCGCCGGCGTGCTCGCGGCCGCTCTCGACGGCATCAAGCGAAAGCTCGACTGCCCTGACGACGCGGTCGGCATGGCATATGACAACGAGTCCGCGCCGGAACTCCCCGCGACGCTGGGAGCCGCTCTCGACGCACTCGAAGCCAACGCGCACCTTCACGATCAGATGTCGAAGGAACTCGTGGAGGTCTTCCTCGTCATGAAGCGTGACGAAGTGGCCCGCTACGAAGCTGCGGTCAAGGACCCCTCAACGCGCGATGTCACCCAGTGGGAGATCGACGAGTACTTCGCCGACTACTAACCGGGACTAAGCAGTGACTGCCGTTTCCGTGCCCTATCTCTGAACCGCACCACCTGCAAAACTTGCGTTCCGCTTTCTTTGTGAAGGTAAGAGATCTCCAACTCGACTTGGTTAATCCAGCTCTTTAGTGGGGATTGCAATTGCAATGATGCTGAGTCCAAACGGTGGCTTCAGCACTCTCTCTAGCCAAACAAGAAAGCGAAAAACAGGAGATAGTTTTTGAGCAATGCGAAATTGTGTCCGTGCGTGCTTCGCCGATTTAACTGAGTCAACTGTTCTAAATTTTCCCGGTAATACGCGAAGAGCCCACGCGAGAGGCACGAGAAACGAAAATAAGTATTGGTAATGAATTAGATCGAAACCCGCACTAGCAAGTGATCTCCTCAACTCGGTGACTGTATACCTCCGGTAATGGCCAATGGAGGAATCGAAATCAGAAAAAAGAAATGGGTGGGCGGGAACAGAAATGACGAGTTTTCCGTCCGTTGACAAAACTCGCCCGAATTCCCTCAGGAGGTTTGTTGGATCGTTGATGTGCTCCAAAACATCGAAAACGCCTATTGCAGGAATTGAGGCTGCTGGAAGATTTAGCTCCTCGAAAGTACAGGCGAAAGAAACAACCCCTCGATTTGCGGTAAAGAGTGCCCCGGCGTACAGGGGCTCAACGGCAATAGTTTCGTAGCCCATTTTCGATAATCCGAGACATACCGCGCCGGCACCCGAACCTACCTCCCAGACGGTGGGTATTTCATATTCGGACATTAAGGAATGGATTTCGTGAAGTCGGATTTCGGCCCAAACCCCCATTCCCTCCGAATTGATGTCGTGATCGTCCCACGATTCAGAAGGGAAGGAAATCTTTGTGTGTCCTGTTTTTGATGGCAGCCCAACGCCATCCTCATTGAGAACGAAGCCATTCCATGAATGTTGTGTCAAAAGCCTTTGAAGTTCGAGAGAGCGTTCCACGACTTTCAGTGTACTTAGGCATGTCAAAGTCCACGGCGGGCAATGATTTGACGAGCGGTCGAGTTCGAGTCGTGTTGCGCATGATCGGAATCACTCTGGTCGCGCTCGCGGGAAACATGTTCTCGGTGTCCGCCCGCGGCAGCGACGAATCAGTCGTGTTTTCGGGCCGTGTGATGTTGGTTTCCGTATTCGCGTTAGGCGGGCTGACTCTTCTGTTGCCCGTGCCACCCACCTGGCTCGCGACTGCCTAAGCGGCTGTCGGCTTCGCTTTCTCCGACGCGCATGCCGTGGTGCTATAGGTATCCAAGCGTAGTTAGCAACAATTGTGGATTGTGACGGGCCTGACGTTGAGCGCCGTCATGATCATTTCAGCTGTCGGCGTAAGAGAAAAGTGTGCCCATTTCCCCTTTTGCGTTCGGCTGAGCAGGCCGGCCTCAACCAAGATCTTCATGTGGTGGCTCACCGTACTTTGTGCGAGTTTTGTGTCCGGGGTGAGATCACAAATGCACGCCCCATCGAGGCTTTCTTCCTTCGAGATTGTGAGCAACAGGTTGAGCCGTGTCTCGTCACCCATGGCCTTTAACGCCAAAGCAAGTTCTGGGACACTGACAAGACGCGTGGTGTTTTCAATGGCGCCCATAGCAGCAATCATATATTGACATTTATCGATATGAGTGTGTTACATTATTGTCAAATCGATAAACTTCGATTTGACAGAAAACTAATATCGGTGCCGGGGAGGTGAACCATGGACAAAATCAACTTCTACATGATTGGTGATGGCGGTTGCTGCGGCGGCCGCGGTTGCTGCTAGTGAATTAGATTTGAGGCCCCATTAGTTCCTTGCCAAACTGATGGGGCCTCATTTCAATCACGACAGCCCCAACCGTCTGATCCGTAGTTAGACGGTCGGTGTTGAGCGGTCGGCAATCAGTTCGCCACCGTTGAACGTCACACCGAGTTCGCGATAGTAACCGCCGAGGACTTTTTCGACGGGGAGGATGGACTTCAATTCATCCCACTGCGAGTCGTGCAGTTCGAGTTCGGCATCGCCCATCCACGGTTCGCCCAGTTCGGCGTCGACACCGCCCATCGCGATGAGTTGGTCGAGTGAGTTGCCGAGGCCGGGGGTGATGGACGGAACCCAGCGGCTGTGAAGCATCTTGTGCCCGTTGACAAATCCGTTAGTTTCGCTCTTTTCGCGAAGCGTGACGACGGCGGACGCGAGGCGGTGGTCGTATGCGGCAACGCTCGCGCCGAGCTTGGCTCCGGCTTCGAGCTTCGGGGTGGCCTTGCCGTAGTTCAACACCCGCGTGACCGCGATGTTGCCAAGTTTCTTCGGGTAGCCCTGAAACCAGCCACGACCGATAGCAAAGTCCTTGGTGACCCAGATCGCAACACAACGACTGTAGGTGACACCCTCGTACTTGCATCGAACAACAACGAACGCTTCGAGGTATTGCGAACGCACGGGGTCGAGCAGTTCGGCCCCGCCGGTGCTACACGACTGCCAGTCAGCCCAGATCATCGCGACGGCACCAGGGTTCTCGTCGGCGAGTTCAAGGTCGGGGGGAAGTATCGCGCGAACGTTCTGCGGGTCGGTCAAGTATTCAACCGTGAGCAGCGTGCCGGAATAGAACCACGGCATCTGCGGGACGAGCGCGCTCTTCCCGGTCGGGGTCAGCGGCGGCAAGAATCCGTTCAAATCGGTCATGCAAACCACTGTATCGAATCATTCGGAAGCGAACAATCCTTTCGCCGGACGGTTTATAACAATTACTCCGAAAGTCACGACTCGTGTCCGAGGCTCTTGCGCATTGGTGAAAAGTTCGCCAGAGTAGTAAAAGTCGTTCGTACCAGAACGATTTATGTGTCACTAACTCAATGAGGAGATTCTGTCATGGCATCAACCACATCCAGTGGCGAACTGAAGAAGGGGCGTCTCGGTGTAATCGGGATCGTGTTCTTCGTCGTCGCCGCTTCCGCACCTCTCGTCGGTATGACCGGCGCTGTCCCCGTCGCGATGCTCGTCGGAACCGGCTCGGCCGTTCCCGGCACGTACCTCGCTGTGGGACTCACCCTGCTGTTGTTCGCGGTCGGTTATTCCGCGATGAGCAGTCGCGTCACCAACACCGGCGCGTTCTTCGCTTACGTTGGGCGCGGACTCGGCACCAACATGGGTGTCGCTTCGGCATTCACGTCGATTCTCGCCTACGCGACGATCCAGCTCGCCATTTATGGCTTCTTCGGCGGACTCGTCCAAGGCACGATGGCCGGCTACGGCATCGACCTTCCCTGGATCGTCTGGTCCGGTATCGCGTGGGTCATCGTCACCGCGCTCTCGCTGATGTCAGTTGACCTCGGTGCCAAGGTTCTTGGTGTGTTCCTCGTCCTCGAACTGGCCGCGTTGCTCATCGTTGCAGGCGCAATCCTCATCAACGGTGGACCCGACGGTGGCGTCAACCTCGCCGCGTCGTTCGACCCGACCGCAATTCTCGCCGGCGGACTCACCGGTGCAGCCGGTATCGCCATCGCGTTTGCTTTCGCCTCGTTCATCGGGTTCGAAGCCACCGCAATCTATGGTGAAGAGTCGTCCAACCCCAAAAAGACAGTTCCGACCGCGACCTACTGGGCCATCGGAATCATCACCGGGTTGTTCGCGATCGTTTCGCTCGCGATGGTCACCGGATACGGAAACGCAATGGTTGACGACGGTGCTGGCGGAGAAATGCCCGCTCTGGTCGCCGCAATCCTCAACGTGACCGCAGTCGACGGTGCGCCGTTGGCAAACCCCGCAGGAATGCTGTTCGACCTCGCCAACACCTACGTTGGACCGTGGATCGTCGGCGTCATGGAGATCCTCGTCATCTCGAGCCTCTTCGCCGGATTGCTCGCATTCCAGAACGCGACCGCGCGCTACTTCTTCGCGATGGGCCGCGGCGGAGTCTTGCCGAAGTCGTTCGCGTCGGTCAACGGTCGCGGAGCACCCAGCACGGGTGTCTACGCAACGTCGATTCTCGCGATCGCCGTCATGGCAATCTTCTTCATCACTGGTCTCGACCCCGTCCTCAACCTGTTCTTCTGGATGTCGTCGATCACCGCGGTTGCCGTCATGGTCGTCGAGGTGCTGGTCTCGCTCGCGATCTTCCGCTTCTTCCGCAAGGAAGGCGGAGAAAACGTCTGGAAGAGCACCATCGCACCGCTCGCCTCGGCTGCTCTTCTCGCCGGTGGCGCGTACCTCGTGATGAGCCGCTTCAACCTGCTCGCAGGAACCGCCGCGGACGGCGTTGACCCGTCGCTCCCCGAAAGCGCGTGGTCGCTCAGCCCCCTCGGCTGGTTCCTCGTGCTCAGCCCCTTCATCGCCGCCGCAATCGGATACATCGCTGCGGTCGTCAACAAGAAGGAAAACGCCTCGCTGGTCAAGGACATCTTGTCCTAGCCGCTATTGGGCCACGTGGACGGGCTCGGTCGAAAGACCGGGCCCGTTCCCCTTATCCGCGTACGATTGGCGCATGCGCATTGAATCGACCTCGGACGCGGGCGGTCACCCGGTTGGGCTCCCCGTTTCATCCCTTGAACCAGCCGAACGTCCGAATGGAGCGACGCTGACGGGTTTGCGAGTCCGACTCGAACGCCTTAGCGCCGAACAGCACGCGGTCGATTTGTATGAAGCGCTCCAGGCGAATCCCGCCGGAACACTGTGGACGTACATGCCACAGGGTCCGTTCGACTCTGAAGGCGATTTCACAAAGTGGGTGGCCGGTGTCGACCAGTCGACCGATCCGCTGTTCTATGCGATTGTCGACCTAGCTACGGAAAAACCCGTTGGCCTCGCGTCCTACCTGCGAATCGATACCCAAAACCGCACCGTTGAGGTTGGGTGGCTGACTTTCTCGGAAAGATTGCGCCGAAGCGCCGCCGCGACCGAAGCGATGTACCTCATGGCAACGCACGCGTTCAAGCTCGGGTTCCGTCGTTACGAATGGAAGTGCAATGCTCTCAACGCACCGTCGATTGCCGCGGCGGAACGGCTCGGCTTCAGTTTCGAGGGGCTGTTCCGCAATGCCGTCATCGTCAAGGGTCACAACCGGGACACCGCGTGGTTCGCCTTTACC
>JBIIBI010000039.1:0-7755 GCA_044239485.1 Microbacteriaceae bacterium
TCGGGGCAGGGTAACTTTGGTTCTCCTGGAAACGACGGCGCTGCGGCACCTCGATACACCGAAACCCGAATGGCGCAGCTGGCGATGGAGATGGTTCGCGATATCGACGAGAACACCGTTGATTTTCAGGACAACTATGACGGTCAGACCAAAGAACCATCAGTCCTACCGAGCCGTTTTCCGAATCTGTTGGTCAATGGATCGGTTGGTATTGCCGTGGGCATGGCGACCAACATTCCGCCGCACAACCTTCGCGAGGTCAGTGAAGCGGCCCTCTGGCACCTCGCGAACCCGACTGCATCACGAGACGAGCTACTTGACGCGATCCTTCAACGAGTAAAGGGTCCGGACTTCCCCACCGGTGCCTTGATTGTCGGTACCACCGGAATCGACGAGGCCTACCGGACAGGCCACGGGTCGATCACCATGCGTGCGGTAGTCGAAACCGAGGAAATCCACGGACGCACGTGTCTTGTCATCACCGAGCTTCCCTACCAAGTCAATCCCGACAACTTGGCGATGAAGATCGCCGACCTTGTCAAAGAGAACAAACTCCAAGGCATCGCGGATATTCGCGACGAATCGAGCGGTCGAACGGGCCAACGACTCGTGATTGTTCTCAAGCGCGATGCTGTTGCCAAGGTTGTTCTCAACAATCTTTACCGTCAGACCCAATTGCAAGACAATTTTGGTGCGAACATGCTCGCCATCGTGGACGGGGTTCCTCGAACCCTGCCAATCGACCAATTCATCACCTATTGGGTGGAACACCAAGTCAGTGTCATTGTGCGCCGCACTCAGTTCCGCCTAGACAAGGCGGAAGCGGACGCCCACATTTTGCGCGGCTACTTGAAGGCCCTTGACGCCCTTGATGCGGTCATCGCGCTGATTCGCAAATCGCCAACGGTGGACGAAGCCAAAGAAGGCCTGATCACACTTCTCGCTCTGGACGACATTCAGGCGATGGCAATTCTCAACCTTCAACTTCGCCGTCTGGCGGCGCTCGAGCGCCAGAAAATCATGGATCAGGCCGCAGAAATCGAATTGCAGATTGCTGAATTCAATCGAATCCTCGCTGACGAAGAGGTTCAGCGGGGAATCATTAGCACCGAATTGACTCAAATTGTTGAGAAATTCGGCGACGACCGGCGTACAGCGATTGTTCCAAGCGAGGGCGACCTCCGTAACGAGGATCTCATTCCGGAAGAAGAAATTGTCGTCACCGTCACGCGCGATGGCTATGTTAAGCGCACGCGCAGCGACAACTATCGCTCACAAAACCGAGGCGGTAAAGGCATCAAAGGCGCAAAACTGCGGGCCGATGACGTCGTACAACACTTTCTGGTCACCACCACGCACCATTGGCTTTTGTTCTTCACGGACAAGGGCCGCGTGTATCGCGCGAAAGGTTTCGAGCTCACCGAGGCGGCCCGCGATGCGAAAGGTCAGCACATCGCAAACCTACTCGCGCTTCTGCCGGGCGAATCGGTCGCACAAATACTCGACGTGCGAAACTATGGGGCAGCGGAGTATCTTGTTCTCGCCACGGCTAAAGGACTGGTCAAGAAATCAAAACTCACCGACTACGACACCAACCGAACTGGCGGAGTCTTTGCCATTGACCTTGCGGTAGAAAAGGGCAAAGACGGTAAGCCCATACTTAACGACGAGGACCAACCGACGTATCTCGACGCGGTGGTGTCGGCAATGTTGGTCAATTCCGACAGCGAGATCTTGCTCGTATCCAAAGCAGGAATGTCACTTCGCTTCGCTGCAAACGACGCGAGCCTGCGCCCGACCGGTCGAAAGACGGCGGGCGTCAAGGGTCTCTCACTTCGCACCGGCGACGAACTGTTGTCGGCGGCGGTTGTTTCTGACGTCGGATACGTATTTGTCGTCACTGAAAGCGGATTTGCGAAGCGCACCGAGGTCAGTCAATACCGTGTTCAAAATCGTGGCGGAATCGGCATCAAGGTCGCGAAACTGACGGACGAACGTGGTGGATTAACCGGTGGCCTCATTGTTGATGATGGTGACGAGGTCCTTGTAATCATGGAAGGCGGAAAGGTCGTACGTTCGAGCGTCGACGGTGTTCCCGCCAAGGGCCGGGACACCATGGGCGTTGTGTTCGCCCGCCCCGACGAAGGAGACCGAATTCTTGCTATCGCCCGCAACGTCGAGCGTAATCTAGACTCGACAACGGAAATCGATTCGACGGAATCGACCGAATCAGACATGACAGAAATGGAAGACACGGACAATGAGTAAAGTATCCTCGGAAAAGCAGGTTCGGCTTCGCCTCGTTCATATCGACTTTTGGTCGGCGACACGAAATTCCTTCATCGTATCGCTGACACTTTCGTTGGTCTTCGCCGTTGTCAACATTCTGGGGTGGCTCATTTTTACGGTTCTCGGGGTGGTGGACACATTGAACGGAATAGTGAGCTCGATCGTCGGAATTGACTTTTTGGGGCTGACCAATCTCATGTCGTTCCCATCGGTCATAGTCTTCACCTTGATTCAAGTCATCGCGGGCATCGTGTGTGGAACTGCTATCGGAGCGTTCGCCGCCTTGGGGTTCAACTTCATCGCCCGCATAACCGGCGGAATACGGATCGCGTTCACAAACGACTGAGCCGGGACCCACCTATCCGATTTTTTGGCCCGACCTAAATGCGATAGGCTCGGACAGGTTTAGGGGCTATAGCTCAGGTGGTTAGAGCGCTTCGCTGATAACGAAGAGGTCCCAGGTTCAAGTCCTGGTAGCCCCACACGGTTTCCCGAAACCGCAAAAAACGGGGACTTAGCTCAATTGGTAGAGCGCCTGCTTTGCAAGCAGGAGGTCAGGGGTTCGATTCCCCTAGTCTCCACAACGAATAGACTGCGGTCGTGGCTAAACAATCCAGACTTGAACGCCGGTTGGGCAACATCCTTGATGCGTGGGGTGAACGCATCACCTCGGTAGTGGGAACCATGTGGGCCGCGATTGCCTTCACAATCCTCGCAATCATTTCTCTGCCCGCAGCACTCGCTACGGGGGACCCGGTCATCATTGTGGCCTGGGTCGCACAGACTTTCCTTCAACTCGTGTTGCTCCCGATCATCATGGTCGGGCAGAACGTTCAGTCTCGGAAGACCGAACGGCGCGACACCGAGACCCATTCCGCGGTGATGGCGGCTCATCGTGAAACTCAACAGATACTTGCCGAGTTGCACGCTGTGCGGTCTCCGCGGGCGAAGTAGTCTCGACAACCCGTGTCACCTCGCGCTCTCGTCCTATTCCTCTCGGTGGGGGTTGCCTGGGGAATCCCCTACTATTTCATCGCTATCGCCATCGAATCATTCAGCACTCCCAGCATCGTGTGGTTGCGCGTTACTCTCGGCGCGCTTGTGCTTTTGCCGATTGTGATTTTCAGGGGCGAGTTCCGCGCCACACTTCGGAATTGGCGCGGCGTTTTGTTGTTTGCCACACTCGAAATGGTCGGGCCGTGGTGGCTGATTACCGAGGCTGAACGCTCGATTGCGAGTAGCTTCGCCGGACTCATGATGACGACAATTCCGTTCATCGCAGCGTTCATCACGGGAACTTTCCTCGGGGACCGCGCGGCCCGTCATCCCGTCACAATCGCGGGGTTGATAATCGGCTTCCTCGGAGTTTTCACTCTCGTCGGAATCGACGCGTTTAGCGGAGTCATCGACATCGTTCCGGTGGGAATGTTGGCTGCCTCGGCCATCTGTTACGCCATCGCGCCGATCGTGGCGGGCCGAACAATGCCACACGTTTCTGGTTTGTCACTGAGCGCGGTGGCATTGGCAATGGTTTCGGTGATTTACGCGCCGTTCGCGATCGTGACCCTCCCGCATGATGTTGCCCTGAGCCCACCACTCGAGGCGTGGGTAGCCATCGTTGTGCTCGGGGTTATCAGTTCTGCGCTCGCTTTTGTGTTGTTTTTCGAGTTGATCAAACACGTGGGGCCGCGCCGTTCGACGCTCATTACCTATATCAATCTCTTAGTGGCGACGATCTTGGGAATTGTCCTCTTGAACGAGCCGATCACGATCGGGATACTCATTGGTTTGCCGTTGGTCGTCGCTGGTTCCTACTTGGCGGGACGCGACAACAAGGTCAAACCCCCTCGCGCCAAAAGAACGGTTTAGCCGGACGTTTGCCGCAGACTCGGCCCGATCACTTCGCGGATATCGAGCCGGATCCAGCCCTGGGAAGTCGAACCGTGGCAACGACGCCAGATCCGCCACGTCCGGGCACAAGAGTTGCCGAGCCCCCACTCAATTCAACCAAGTGCTTGACGATTGCAAGCCCAAGCCCGCTTCCGTCTTTAGTCGAATCCGCTCGCCAGAAACGATCAAATGCACGATTGCACTGATCGACTGTCATTCCGGTTCCGGAATCAATGACGGACAACTCGATTTCGTCCTTGAGTTCACGCACTCGAACCAAGACCGCAGTCCCCGCAGGGGAATGACCGATCGCATTGTCAACCAGGTTGTCGACAATTTGTTCTGGTGCGTTCGATAATGCGACACCGATTGCGTTGGTTGGGCCTTCATAGGCAATGGTTACCTCACGTTCTTCAGCAAGCGCTCGCCAATTCTCGACACGCTCATTCGCCAGCACAGCGAGGTCAACGTTGATGACGGCGTGAGAACCGCCCTCCGATCGGGCAATCGCAAGAAGCCCCTCCACAATTGAGGTCAGTCGCTCGACCTCGACTTCCGCGTCACCGAGGCGCTCGTCGGCGGATACAGGGTCGAGCAGAAGCGCTTCGCGCGCTCGTTCAATTCGCAGTAACAATGCCGTCAGGGGGGTGCGCAATTGATGCGACGCATCCGACGCAAAAGCGCGTTGCTGGCGGATGAGTGAATCCAACTTTGACGCCATGGAGTTGAAGGCGACAGCCAACGAGCGAATCTCGTGTGGACCCGAGTCCTCTGGAAGCCGACCCGAGAAGTCGCCGACCGCCAGTGCGTTCGCCTGGGACTCGACGCGTCGAAGCGGGCGGGTGACTAAACCGGACACCACAAACGACATCACTGCCGCTAGGAGCAGCGACCCACCCGCGACCCACCACAAAATTGTGGTTTTCTCCGAGACCGCGACGTCGATCTCGCCGTGGCGGAATGACAAGCGGACGGCGCCGTAGATCGACGAACCCTTGATGATCGGTACAGACACGTAGACGAAATTAGACTGGAGTGTTTCCGACCAACGCTCGCCCGACGTCACGTTTCCGAGAAGAGCGCTTGCGATCTCTGGGCGATTCGAATAATCGGTTCCCAGCGCAAGTTCGGTCGGATCGCTCGTGAGAACACCGATACCCACCGAATCAACCACGATCACCTGTGTGTTGCGTTCGGCCGCGTACTTGTTGACCAGTACCGCGAGGGTGGGGTCGACACGATCAGGGGATTCGAGCAGCGTCTCTACCCGGCCACCGAGAATGAACGCATCTCGCTCATATTCCGTGATGATGCGGTCTTGTTCTGAGGCAGAGACGTAACCGACGACCGCCGCGCCCTGGGCGACGAGAAGAACGAAACTGACACCGACGATTGACGCGAGGAAGATGCGCCTCACGACACGATCCTTAGTGTAAAACCGACTCCGCGCACAGACTCGACCCACTCTGCGTTACCGAGCTTTTTGCGGATGCTCGCGACGTGAGCATCAAGGGTTTTCGTTGTTCCGTACCAGGTCGTCTGCCACACGTCACGAAGAATATCGGCCCGACGAAAAACTGTTCCCGGCTCTCGAGAGAGATAAGCGAGCAGGTCGAACTCTTTTGGGGTGAGCGCAACGGAATTCCCGCCAACAGTGACCGTTCGAGATTTTGTATCAATCACCAGAGCGCCGGCTTCGATGTGGGTTATCGGCGTCACCGTACCGCTGGCCCGCCGCATCACCGCGTGAATTCGCGCGACAAGCTCTTTGATGCCGAAAGGTTTAACAACATAGTCGTCGGCTCCCATGTCGAGCACGGTGACGCGATCCATTTCGGTTTCTCGAGCACTAGCAACGATTATGGGCACGTGGGAGAAGGTCCGAATCTGACGGCATACTTCGGTCCCATCAATGTCCGGGAGCCCAAGGTCGAGAATCACCGTGGTGATTCCGCCAGCTCGAACCTTCGAGACGGCTTCGCTGCCGAGGACCACATGCGTAACCGCATATCCGTTGTCGTGGAGCCCGTCGACGAGCGCGTCCGCAATGGCTCGATCGTCTTCTACCAGCAAAATCGTCATGATTAGAGAGTGCCATGAATCCGACTGATCCGAGCACTTTCGGCGCAATCCGAGAAAACCTTGGACGTTTCTTTACTAAACCTGGTTGTTCGCCTCTCCCCATCGAGAGAAACTAAGGACATGAACATCCAAGGCTCACTCCTCCTTCTCGGCATGACCGCAACGACTGGTGTCGGACTCGGCACGGTAGCGGTTAACTCCGGTGCGATCGATATCGATGACGTATCGGGCCTCCTTGCCGAAACCACCAACGCGGTATCTGGTTCGGTTGCAGGAGCAACGAACGCATTCGGCTCTGCCGCCACTCCGGGATCTCCCCTCGTCACCGCGGCGGGAGTTGTCACCGACGGTAACGCATCACTCTTTGGAACGACGATTGACGGAATCCCGGGAACCTCGCACGGATCTACCGGGGGATCAATTACCTCTCACGATTCCGGCACGAGCGGTGGATCTTCGGGAACCAACGCGGGCACATCGTCCGGGACAAACTCGGGCACATCGCACGGAACCAGCTCTGGTTCGGCCGGCGGATCGTCAGGCGGATCGTACGAGGATGACGAAGGTGAAGACGAAGATTACGAGGACGAATCCGAAGAAGAAGAAGAAGATGACGAAGACGAAGACGAAGATGAAGATGAAGATGAAGATGAAGAAGAAGAAGATGAAGAAGAAGAAGAAGAGAACAACTAATGGCTCTCTTTATTGCCACCAAGGCACGAATCCTGGTGACGGTTGCGACCGCCGGAGCGATGTTTGCGGGAGTTGCAGGGCTTCAGGCCCAGGCTCAAGAAGCAACCGCTGTCGCGAACGCAGCAGAGACCGCGTCGACGGTAACCGCACCAACCATCGCGGCGCCGACGGCGACCGCTACCACCACGAAAAAGAAGAAGAAAAAGAAGGCAAAAGTGGCAGCCGTAGTGGTTCAGGCTCCTGTCGCACAGAAAAAGGCGACACCGAAGAGTCACGGCAGCTCTGGTGGATCTAAGTAAACACTCGCACTCATCCATCGCCTCGGACGCCATTCGTGCGGCTCAAGGCGCGGCCGGTGCACACACCGTCTCTCGAAACTTTTTCACGATGGGGACCGTCGCGAATATCGTCCTGGTCGGCGGCACGGAAGACATGCTTGATGACCTGGTTCGCACCGCCGAATTCCTGCAGTCGTTATGGAGCCGATTTTTGCCGGAATCGGACATCACGAGGCTGAACAACGCGGAAGGCGCCGCTGTCACCGTGAACCCGTTGACGGCAAAACTAGTGAGCGAGATGCTCGCGGCCCGCACTCTCACGGACGGCGAGTACGACCCGACGATTCTTCCTAAATTGCTGGAGGAGGGTTACGTAGCATCTCGCGTCAACCCCGCAAACATCACCGTTTTGCCCGCCAGTGCCCGCTGGCCCGTCGACACGAAAGGCACGACGATTCAGGACAACGTCGTCACCCTACCGATTGGCGTCACTCTCGACTCGGGTGGAATTGGTAAAGGTATC
>JBIIBI010000040.1:0-7726 GCA_044239485.1 Microbacteriaceae bacterium
CGTGTTCCGGAGATTGTCGACATCCGGCACCGACCTCATTTCGACCGAGTTTCGAACCCCGCAGGGTCTCGGGACGATGCGCGATATTCTCACCCGAATCGTGAAGTTGGTGCTGTTCTTCGAACTGGTGGGTGCGGCCATCTTGACCACGTGGTTTTGGTGGAGATACGACTACGAATTCGGAGAAGCGCTCTGGTCAGGAGTGTTCCACTCGGTGTCGGCGTTCAACCACGCGGGATTCACCCTCTATCCCGACAACCTCGTGGGTTTTCTCTACGACCCCGTGATTAACCTCACCATATGTGCGCTGATTATCATCGCCGGCGTTGGCTTTCCCGTCCTCATCGAGTTGCGACGAGTCGGGTGGGCACCTCGGGTGTGGACGATGAACCTCAACATCGTTCTCGCGATGACAGTAATCTTGACCATTGGCGGCACGATTTACATCGCGGCGCTGGAGTGGTCAAACCCAAATTCACTTGGGCCGCTCGACACCGTCACCAAGATCATTGCGTCCTTTTTTCACTCGGTTCAAACGCGCAGCTCGGGATTCAACACTCTCGACGTCGGTGCGTTCTACCCGGAAACCTGGCTGGGGCTCGATGCACTGATGTTCATCGGTTCCGGACCCAGTAGTACCGGTGGCGGAATTCGCCTCACAACGTTCGCAGTTCTCGCGTACATCGTGTGGACCGAACTCCGCGGTGACTCGGCGGTCAACATATTCGGAAAGCGCCTTTCGCGTTCGGTTCACCGACAGGCCATCACCATTGCGCTGCTCGCCGTGGCCTACGTGGCTTTCTCGACTGTTCTCATGCAGGTCGTGACCAACATCGATACGGACAAAATCATTTTCGAGGTGATCAGTGCGTTCGGAACGGTCGGCCTGTCCACCGGAATCACCGCATCTCTCCCAGACGCTGCGCTCGTAAACTTGATTGTGCTCATGATCGTCGGTCGACTTGGCCCCCTTACGCTAAGTACAGCACTTGTCCTGACACATCGCCCCAACCTCTATGAATTCCCGAAAGAAAGGCCACTCCTTGGTTAAGAAAACATTTGGAAATCGAAAGAGTGTCCGCAACGTCGCAGTGTTCGGGCTGGGGCGCTTCGGCTCGGCGCTGGCCTGCGAACTTATGGACAGCGGGGTCGAAGTGCTCGGAATCGAAACCAACGAAGATCGCGTCCAACGGCACAACGGGTTGCTCACCAAAGTCGTCCGCGTCGACCCCGGTGTCGGCGAGGCACTCGAGCAACTTCACGTCAAGAACTATGACGTGTGCGTCATCGCCATCGGATCCGATGTCCTCGCCAGCATCCTCATCGGCGCGTATCTGATCAAAATCGGGGCCAAAGAAGTCTGGGCGAAGGCAACCTCGGTCGAGCACGGAGACATCCTTGGACAAATCGGAGTTCACCACATCGTCTATCCCGAACATGACATGGGTCGCCGCGTCGCCCACCAGGTCAAGGGGTCGACGGACTTCATCGAAGTCGACGAGACCTATGTCATCATCAAGACGACGGCAAACCAGCACATCATCGGAACCCGCCTCGGGGATTCCGAGATTCGCAAACGCTACGGCGTCACGGTCATGGCGGTCAAGCGGGGCAAAGGGACTTGGGTCAACGCCGACAGCGACACGATCGTTGCCGAGCAC
Organism: Microbacteriaceae bacterium; assembly: GCA_044239485.1. Classification (GTDB taxonomy): domain Bacteria; phylum Actinomycetota; class Actinomycetes; order Actinomycetales; family Microbacteriaceae; genus MWH-TA3. The sequence goes on from JBIIBI010000040.1 coordinate 1,662, forward strand.
GACGAGGTCTTGGTGGCAGGACCGACCAAAGAAGCGGAACAGTTCGGTCTGCTCAACTAACAACGCCCATCTACAGGAGTGATCATGACAACGTCTGGAATTGAAATCGACGAACGCGACGACGCGATCCGTCCCGCCGATGATTTGTACCGGCACATTAACGAACGCTGGATAGAGCGGACGCCAATCCCCGAAGATCGCGCCCGTTACGGGTCGTTCCATGTTCTTGCGGAAGAAGCCGAAAATGCCGTTCGCGAGATTATCGAGGAATGCCAGTCTTCCGCTGAGGGCACCGAGGCCCGCAAGGTCGGCGACCTCTATACGAGTTTCATGAATGTCGATGCCGTGAACGCGCTCGGCGCCGCACCCTTGACGCCACTTCTGAATCGAATCGACAGCGTGGGAAGCCTCGCAGAGTTTATGTCGGCGCTCGGCGAATTCGAACGAGACGGAATCGGTTCGTTCCTGTCGATGTGGGTCGACAACGACCCGGGCGACCCCGAGCGATACCTTGTTTTCCTCGAGCAGAGCGGAATTGGACTGCCTGACGAATCGTATTTCCGCGAGGACACCTTCGCCTCGATTCGTGACGCATACCGCGGGCACCTCGAACGAATGTTTACGATCGCGGGTTGCTCGGATGCGGCCGGCCGCGCAGCGCGCGTCTATTCCATCGAAGAGAAGTTCGCGGCCGTTCACTGGGACAACGTAAAGACGCGCGACACGCACGCCACCTACAACCTGGTGGGCTGGGACGAATTTGCGACATCACTCGGGCCGGTGGCCGCGCCATGGCGTGAAGCCCTCGGAGTCGCGGACAACGTCTTTACGGAAGTGGTTGTCCGTGAACCTTCGTTTGTCGAAGGCGCTCGCGCAATCCTCGAGTCCTCCGATCTCGAGTCTCTATCGGACTGGATGCGCTGGCAGGTCATCCACGGACTTGCTCCGTACCTGTCCGCGGATTTTGTCGATGAGAACTTTGCGTTCTACGGAACGACACTCTCGGGCACGCCTCAGTTGCGGGACCGCTGGAAGCGCGGCGTCGGATTTGTCGAAGGCGGACTCGGTGAAGCGGTCGGAAAACTCTACGTCGAGCGACACTTTCCGCCCGCGGCAAAGACCCAGATGGACCTCCTCATCGAAAATCTGATTGAGGCGTACCGCCAATCGATCTCGAACCTCGAATGGATGAGCGACGAGACGAAGACGCGTGCTCTCGAGAAACTCGACAAGTTCACCCCCAAGATTGGCTATCCGGTTCGCTGGCGCGATTATTCTTCCGTTGACGTAGCGGTCGACGACCTCGTCGGTAACGTGTTCACGATTGCGCGGTTCGACTTTGCGCGTGAAACAGGCAAGGTCGGAAAACCGCTTGACCGTGACGAATGGTTCATGTTGCCGCAAACGGTGAACGCGTATTACAACCCCGGCTTCAACGAAATTGTCTTCCCCGCCGCAATTCTTCAGTACCCGTTCTTTGTCGCCGAGCGCGACGCCGCGGCGAACTATGGCGCGATCGGCGCCGTCATCGGGCACGAACTCGGTCACGGTTTTGATGACCAGGGAAGCGAGTTCGACGGCGACGGGCGACTGTCGAACTGGTGGAGTGATGTCGACCGTGAGCGTTTCACCGAACGCACCAAAGCACTGATCGACCAATACAACACCCTTGAACCTCGAGCACTCCCGGGTCACACGGTCAACGGGGAATTGACGATCGGCGAAAACATCGGCGACCTCGGCGGACTGAGTATCGCCTGGAAGGCCTACCTTCTGGCGTTGAACGGTGACGAGCCGCCCGTCGTCGACGGAATGACCGGTGCGGAGCGATTCTTTTTGTCGTGGGCTCAGGCATGGCGGCAATCCGCACGCGACGAAGAGGCCCTGAGGCTTCTCGCGATTGACCCCCATTCTCCGCCCGAATTTCGATGCAACCAGATCGTCAGAAATCTGGATGTGTTCCACGAGACGTTCGGCGTGACGTCAGCCGATCCGATGTGGCTCGACCCCGCCGAGCGCGTGACGATTTGGTGACACTCGGGCTTTTCTGGAAATTCATGACGCCCATTCGGTTTTCGCCGTCGCTAATCGGGGTTAGGCTATTTAATCTCACAGGCATACAAGGAGGTTCGTAATGCGTGGAAAAATTCTTTTGGTACTTGGTCTCGGTATTGGCTACGTCCTTGGCACTCGCGACGGACGTGCTCGCTACAACCAGATGAAGACCGCCGCACTCAAGGTGTGGAACGACCCTCGAGTGCAAGAGCAAGTGAACGCTGCGACCGAGTTCGTCAAAGAGAACGCACCCGAGGTTGCCTCGGCCGTCTCCGAGAACGTCAAGAAGATCGCCGAGCGCGTCGAAGCCGTTCGATCGGCCACAACACCAACCAAACCCGCAACCCCGGCACGGAAGCCGGCGGCAAAGCCCGCACCAAAGCCCGCGTCGAAGAAGACGACTCCCGCACGATCCACTGCTAAACCGAAGAAGTAACCGCTTATGGCGAAAGACGCGAAAACGCGTGGCTTTTTTCGGTTGCTGGCAGATTTACCGGGGGAACTCAGTGATTTGGTTCGCGCCGAAATCCGCTTACTGCAATCTGAATTTGCGGGGAAGCTTCGCGCCGCCGGAATCGGTATCGGCTGGGTGACGCTGGGTGTCACAATGTTGTCGATGGTCCTGACGATGCTCGTCGTCGCCCTCATCCTGGGTTTGGCAGAGTTCATGCCGGCATGGGCAGCCGCACTCACCGTCGCGGGAGTCGCCCTGGTCGGGGGCCTTGCGTTCATCGCACTCGGTGTCGCGTCGATTCGCAAGGGCTTCACGCCTTTTGAATCGGTCGACCAGATTGCCAAAGATTTCCGAAACCTGGGGAAGGGGACTAAAGATGGCAAGTGAGCGACAGAAAATCGCGGCGGACATCGCGGCACGACGCGAACAGTTCCAGAAGTCGGTTTCCGAACTCGAGCACAAGCTCGACCTCACGGAACAACGCAAGGTACTGAGTGAACGCGTCGCTGGTTCGTATCAAGCCAATCCCGTCCCGTGGATGATCGGCGCAGGAATCCTCGGAGTCATCGTGGTCAGCACAATCGCATGGGCGGTCTTTGGCGATGACTGATTTTGCAATTCGCGAGGTGAGCCCGACGGCGAGCATCCCCGTCATTCGCCGACTCGGCGACCAGACTGTGCTCATTCCCCGCGGCGGACGATTCGCAGAGGACATCACGAATCGACTGACAACACTCGGTGCGCGAACGGTCGTGGCCCCCGTTGTCAACTTTGCGTCCGCGGACAACGCCAGCGCTCTTCAGTCCCAGTTCGATTCCCTCGTCGCGGGGTCATACGACTGGATTGTTCTGACCAGCGCAACGACGGTTGACGTACTGCAGCACCACAAGGTAGAAATCCCCGAGCGAACCCGCGTTGCCGCTATTGGTGAGACGACGGCGCAAGCATTGTCGTTTGCGAATATTCGGGTTGATTTCGTTCCTCCGACCGACAATTCGTCGCGAGGGTTCATCAGCTCGCTACCCGAAGGTTTTGCCGAATCGACGGTTCTTGTCCCTCACTCGGAAACCTCGGAACCTGTTCTCGCCGCGGGATTCGACCAGCGCGGCATCAATGCGACATTTGTGTCTGCCTACCGAACCGTCGGAGTTCCGATTCCGGATGACGTCCGCACGCGAGTCCACTCGGGTGACATCACCGCGATCCTCGTGAGTTCAGGCAGCGTCGCGCGGCAACTCGCCGAGCAGCTCAGCCCGATACCGGAATCAACCGCTGTCATTTGCATCGGACCTCGGACCGCGTTTGACGCTCAGCAGGCGGGCCTGATCGTGTCCCACACCGCCGCGGAACGCAGCAACGATGCGCTCATCGACGCGCTGTTGGAATTTCGCGACGCTTAGCCGAAGAGTAGAGCGGCTTCGGACCAGCGGGCATCGGGCACGGTTTTGAGCTGTCCGAGCGCTGACTCGAAGGTTGTCGTCACGATGTCGGTGCCGCGAAGGGCCACCAGAGAGCCCCAGCCGCCCTCGGAAATGACCCGGACCGCGTTCATCCCGAACCGGGTGGCGAGAACTCGATCGAACGCCGACGGAGTCCCTCCTCGCTGGATATGACCGAGCGTCGTTGCGCGAGTCTCGATACCCGTCGCCTCTTCGATCAGCGGAGCGAGCATTTCGCCGATTCCTCCAAGGCGCGGTCGACCGAAGGCATCGAGCCCGCGTTCACTGTGTGCGTCGTCCATTGTGTCGAGGAGGAATCCCTCGGCAACGCACACAAGCGGAGCGCGTCCGCGCTCGTAGGCCGATTTAACCCAACCGACGATCTCGTCCAACGAGGTTTTGCGCTCGGGAATCAGGATTGCGTGGGCACCCGCCGCCATTCCCGAGTGAAGGGCGATCCAGCCAACATGGCGACCCATGACCTCCGCGACCATGCACCGGTGGTGAGAGTCTCCGGTCGTGCGTAGACGATCCATCGAATCGGTCGCAATGTTTACCGCGGTATCAAAACCAAAGGTGTAATCGGTGGCGGACAGGTCGTTGTCGACCGTCTTGGGCACGCCAACGATTTTGATACCGGCCTCGGACAGGCGATTTGCTGCGGCGAGAGTTCCCTCTCCGCCGATGACCAGCAGGCCATCCATGCCGGAATCGGACATGACCTGGTTGATGCGGTCAATGCCGCCTTTACCTTCGAAGGGATTCGTTCGCGAGGAACCGAGAATCGTGCCGCCCATCTTGCCAATTCCCTTGACGTCCGCGCGCTCGAGTTTTTGGAAGTCGGCGTCGACCAAGCCACGCCAGCCATCCCTGATCCCAATGAAGGACATCCCGTAATGACGCCCTCCGTTGAGCACAGCGCCACGGATGACGGCATTGAGGCCGGGGGCATCGCCGCCCGAAGTGAGGACTCCAATTCGCATGTGTCCATTCTCGCGTCATCAACGCTGACGACGACACATGTCAGAACATTTTTTAGAGAATCCGACGATGAACGAGACGCGACAACATGATGGAGGATCGAGTGTGGTCGACGTTGGGAGCAATGCGGACCTTTTCCAACGCTGCTTCGAGAGCCGAAATTGACGAGGCGCGCATGTGCACGATTGCGTCGGCTTGTCCGGACACGGTTCCCGCGTAGACCACCTCGGGGACTCCGTTGAGGAGGGTCCGCAGATCGTCGGGTGAGACCGTTCCCCGACAATACAGTTCGACATATGCTTCGACGCCGATGCCTTCGGCGGCAGGGTCCACGTTGACGGTGAACCCACGAATGGCACCCGAATCAACGAGCCGATCGACGCGGCGCTTCACGGCGCTCGCCGATAGGCCCACGACATCGCCGATTTCGGCGTAGCCCGCACGCGCATTCTCGCGCAGTTGCTCAATAATCCGCTTGTCAGTTGCGTCCACGGCACTACTCTAGGCGATTTGGTGCGCGGTTTCAGAGGATTCGGGGGGTTTGGAGCGTTACGGTCCACGCTCGGTGATGGTGATCACCTGGGTTGCCGTGTCGGAAAGCTCGGTCGACGACCGGGTGAACGCAGAACGAACCGTGTCCATTGTCGAAATGTTGTGAGAACTTTGCATCCACACCAACGCGACGATGGTCGAGACCAGCCCGCCCAGCGCCGCGACGCCGATCGCCCAGCGCGGACCGAACGCGTTCGCCACCCAACCCGCGAGAGGCGAGCCGATGAGTGTCGCACCCATGAGCAAGGTCGAGAAAATTGCCATCACCCGACCGCGATAGATTTCGTCGGTCGTGGTCTGGATGTAGCCGTTGATCGTCGCAACCATGAGCACCGCACCGAAACCCAAGATGGGAAAAAGGACGACGAATGTCGTCACGGTCGGCGCTAGCGCTGCCGCCAGCCCTCCGACAGCAATGGACGCAGCCGCCATCGTGATGACCGATAGTCGTGGTCGCGAGCTGCGGGCCACCAGAAGTGCTCCACCGAGTGACCCCACGGCGAGAGCGGACATGATGAACCCGTAATCGTGCGCCCCGAGTCCGAATTCGACGACCGCCATGGTGGCCGAAAAGATTCCGAAGT
>JBIIBI010000042.1:0-7273 GCA_044239485.1 Microbacteriaceae bacterium
ACGTGTGCCAAGGCGATGACCTCGGGTTATTCACCCATCGGCGCAACGATCATCTCGGACCGCATCTACGAGCCCTTCAAGCACGGCACGACCGCGTTCTATCACGGCTACACCTTCGGCGGACACCCGGTTTCGGCCGCTGTCGCGATGGAGAACCTCGACATTTTCGAAGAGGAAGACCTCAACGGAAACGTCCGTCGTAACGCCCCCGCGTTCAAGTCGACGCTCGAGAAGTTGAAAGACATCTCGATTGTTGGTGACGTCCGCGGCGCTGGTTACTTCTACGGCATCGAGCTCGTCAAAGACCAGGTCACCAAGGAAACCTTCAACGACAAAGAAGCCGAGCGCTTGTTGCGCGGTTACCTGTCGCAGGCTCTGTACAGCGCAGGCCTTTATTGCCGCGCGGACGACCGAGGAGACCCCGTCATCCAGCTCGCTCCCCCGCTCACTATCGGGCAGCCCGAGTTCGACGAGATCGAGCAGATCCTCCGCGAGGTTCTGGTCGGCGCGACGAAGCTCCTCTAACCAATGGGTTCCGTCTCTTTTTGGCATGAGGCGGTCGACCTGACCCCACGGCCTGCCCTCGATGGCGACGCGACGGTTGACGTCGCCATCGTGGGGGCCGGTCTGACGGGACTGTGGACCGCGTATTACCTGCAAAAGGCCAACCCTCGCTTGTCAATCATGCTGATAGACAAGAACTTCGCCGGTTTCGGTGCGTCCGGTCGCAACGGGGGTTGGGCGAGCGCGTTATTCCCGCAGGCGACCGCGTCGCTCGTCAAGCGATACGGTTTCGATCGCGCCAAAGCACTGCGCGATGCGATGTCCGGTGCCATCTCGGAAATCGGTCGAGTGGTTGCCGCGGAAAAGATCGACTGTGACTGGGTTCACAAAGGAACCATCATTTATGCGCGCAGTGCCACTCAGGAACGCGAACTGCGCGCCGAGGTTGCCGCGACGAAGGCCCTTGGAATTGATGCGCTCGAATGGTGGGACGCGGACAAGGTCCGAGCGTCCGGCGCCCGCGGTGCAAGCTTTACTCCCGACTGCGCCAGAGTCCATCCGGCCAAACTGGTCCGTCGAATTGCAGAAATCGTCGAATCGCGCGGTGCGCGCATCGTCGAAGGCACGACCGTGACGTCGTGGACGAAAGGCGTGGTCCACACGGATCGCGGAGATGTTCACGCAACGCACATCATCAACGCGACAGAAGGCTACGGCGCCTCCATTGCTCAGACGAAACGGCGTATCCTTCCGCTGTATTCCCTGATGATCGCCACCGAGCCGCTGCCCGAATCGGTCTGGAAAGAACTCAAAATCGAGCACGGCCACACGTTCTCAGACGGTCGACACCTTGTCATCTACGGTCAACGAACCGCCGACAACCGTTTCGCCTTCGGCGGACGCGGGGCTCGCTATCACTGGGGTTCAGCGATCAAACCCGAATATGACCGCGTTGACAGTGTTTTCCGCCACCTCACCCGAACGCTTCAGGAAATGTTCCCGCAGATCGCGGACCGCATCGTCGTGACTCACCGCTGGGGTGGGCCGTTGGGTGTCCCCCGCGATTGGCACGCGAACGTCTCGTATGACCCGGCCACCGGGCTCGGCGGCGCGGGCGGCTATGTGGGCGACGGACTCACGACCACGAACCTCGCTGGACGAACTCTCGCCGACCTCATCACCGGAGCGGAAACGCCACTGACGGCGCTGCCGTGGGTCAACCACCGCTCGCCGTCGTGGGAACTCGAGCCACTCCGATTCCTCGGCGCGAACGCGGGGCTCGTGGGAACGACGATGGCGGACGAGGAAGAAAAGATCACGGGACGACCGTCGATTGTCGCTCGTCTGCTTGCACCCCTCACGGGGCACTAGCCAATAGCCTGAAAGGGTGAAACGCTTTCTCGCGCCCGGACTTGGGCGACGTGTCGGCGTTGTCATCGGGTTTGTCGCAATCGTCGCCCAACTCTCGGTGTTGTCCTTCGTCGCCTGGGGTGCGGGGAACGTGTCTACCGTTCGAGACTGGCTCGTCGTTGGCAAGGTCGCCGGGTCCACTCAACTCACCGACTACGTCACTCAAGCGGGACTCTCGGCTTCCGGGCGCTTTTATCTGTTTGCCGCAAACCCCACGTTGCATGCTCCGGACACCTTCGATGAAGCCTGCCCTCACCGCGAGGCGGGAATAGCGGCCCTCGGTTGTTATTCCGCAGTCGACGACACCATCCATTTGCTCGACATCACCGATGACAGCCTGACAATCCTCGAACCGGTGGTGGCCGCACACGTGGCACTGCACGCGGTGTGGGCGAGACTCGATGCGGTCGAGCGTTCCGCGATCAGCAGCGAAGTCGAGAAATCGTTCAGCAGGGTTTCGAGCCCAGCGTTACTCGGTCGACTGGCGATCTACGAGTCGATGACGCCGGCGGAACGGATTCCGGAACTGTTCGCAGTTCTTGGGACCGAGTCCGCCACCGTCACTCAAGAATTGGAAGCGGTCTATGCGCGGTATTTCATCGACCGGCGTGCGTGTGTCGAACTGGCTGCCTCGTCCGCGAACGTCATTTCGGAAATCTCTAACACCATTGAATCGGTCGGTAGCCAGATTCTCGCTGCCGAACAGTTGGTCACGAAAAAATTGAAGACGTACAAGCGTGAACGCCGCGCCCTCATCGGCGATATCAAGGAGTTCAACGCGGCTGCCGACTCGCCGGGGCAGTTCTCGTCGTCCTCGACTTTTACCAAACAGCGAAAGAATCTCTCGACTCGAACAACAAAGCTTGAAAAATCGAGGATTGCGCTCAACGAACTTATTGACAACTACAACTCGCTGGTCGCCCGCATGGCGGTGTTGAACACGCAAGCGTCGAACCTCAATGCCGCGCTTGGCATCGATGCAAGTGCGATGTTGACAGTTCCTGCTGAACCCTAGGGCGTGAGCGGAAACATCTTGGAAATCTCCGTGAATTCGCGTTTGGTCGGGCTCCACGAGATTGCCGCGTCAGCGTTTTCTCTCACCTGAGTGGCCGTGGTCGCACCTGCGATCACACTGGACAATCCGGGAACCGCCAAGAGCCAGCCGATCGTCGCTTCCAGCATCGTGATTCGGCGCTCGGCGCAGAATTCCGCAAACTTGTCCATCGCGTCCCAGGGTGCATCCGCGTAAACATGTTGTCGATCGCGCATGATTCGTGAGTTCTCGGGGCCACCGTCTTTGGTGAATTTTCCCGTGAAAAGACCATTGTTGAGCGGGAACCACGGAAGAAAACCGAGCCCCATATCGTGTGCAACAGGGATAATGTCTTTCTCGGCGTCGCGCGTGGTCAAGTTGTATTCGTTCTGAGCCGAGACGAACCTTTTCAACCCGAGGCGCTTAGCAACCGACTGTGCTCGGCGGGCTTGTTGGCCGGTGTAATTGCTGTGGCCGATGTGCCGAACCTTGCCTTCCTCGATTAATTCGTTCAGCGCTTCCAGCGTCACTTCAATGGGTACGCGCGGGTCGGGGGTGTGATGCTGATACAGGTCGATGTAGTCGGTCTGCAGACGCTCGAGTGACTCGTCGATGGATGCCCGAATGTAGGCGCGTGAACCTCCCGGACCAAGGTGCGAGAGCGGACTCTCGAACCCGGTGTGTCCAAACTTTGTTGCGATGACCATTCGATTACGGGTCTTTGCGACGACTGGGCCCATGAGTCGCTCCGAGAGTCCGAATTCCGCACCATAGATATCGGCAGTGTCAAAAAAGTTGATTCCCGCCTCCATCGCGGCAGCCAACACTTCGTTGGTTCCCTCTTCGGTAAACGTTGGCGTGTCTTCGCGCCCAAAATTATTGCATCCGAGGCCGACGGCCGAAATCAGGAGACCTGAATCGCCCAGGTATCTGATGGGAAAGTCCATAAAGACATCACTCCCCAGGTTCGAATATCGCCACATTACTAACATTTTACGACCACTTTGGGCAGTTAGCGCCGAAAACGCTATTCTTCACTTATGAACGAATTCGATGCCATTTCCCGAATGGAAAGCCCCATCGGTCGACTTGAAATCATCGCGCGCGGTGACGTGATTGTTGGCCTGACGATTGAACGGGACGGAGCACTGCCGCACGATGAAACCCCGACAAAAAACTCGGCGGTTATCAAGCGTGCGGTGACTCAACTGGGCGAATACTTTGCGGGAAAGCGTCGCGAGTTCAGTGTTCCGGTCTCGCTCGCGGGTACACCCTTCCAGAACTCGGTGTGGAACGCATTGACACAGATCCCGTTCGGTGCCGTTCGGTCCTACGGCGACGTCGGAATGACAACGGGACGTTCAACGGCAGGTCGCGCTGTCGGTGGTGCTGTCGGAGCAAACCCCGTCCCCATCATCGTCCCGTGCCACCGGGTGCTCGCGAGCGATGGCCGAATCACGGGTTATTCCGGCGGAAACGGAATCCCGACGAAAGTCTGGTTGCTCGACCACGAAGGCATCGCTCACCGATGACCGCATTGCGCGTCGGCGCGGACGGTGTCGCTCGATGTTGGTGGTGTGGCGACGACCCGCTCTACGTCGATTATCACGACACCGAGTGGGGGGTTCCCGTTCACGGTGACCGCGAAATGTTCGAGCGCCTCGTACTCGAAGCATTCCAGTCCGGGCTCTCCTGGATCACGATTTTGCGAAGGCGCGACGCTTTTCGCGCAGCGTTCGCGAACTTCGATCCGCACGTTGTCGCCGGGTTCGGACCGGCCGACCGCGCTCGACTCATGGCGGACAGCGGAATCATTCGGAACAAAGCCAAGATCGACGCGACCATCCGCAACGCTGCCATCGTTGCCTCCATGATCGACAGCGAGCCCGGTGCTCTCGACGACCTCATCTGGTCACACGCCCCCGAGGGATGGCGACCTGCGATTCGCGACATCGCCGACATTCCCGCGTTCACGCCCGAATCCGTCGCTCTCGCCAAGGCCCTGAAGAAGCGTGGCTTCACGTTCGTCGGACCGACCACTGCGTATGCGCACATGCAGGCGGTCGGCGTTGTAAACGATCATGTCGATGGTTGCGCCGCAGGGTCGACTACACGACGAGCCGGACAGTCCGGTCGTCAACGGTAGCCCTCAGCCCAGAAACGCCGGCCCAGTTGACGAACAACTCAGGCGTTGTCAGGTCGGGCGAGTTGGCTACAAGTGCCGCAACGAGCTCGCCCTTATGAATCTTGTTGAAGTGGTTGAGCGCTTTGCCGCCATTCACGGAAACGACATCGAGGTAGTAGCTGGGCACGTCCGACGGGATGGGGGCCAGATCGCGATACCCGCCCGATCGTGCATCGAGCACCCAATCCCCCGCGGCCATGTCCGTGATTGCACTACCGAGTGAATCCAACCAGAAGTCCTTGAGGGAAAGTCCCGACAACCGTGTGTCATAGGACAGCCGATAGGCGGGAATGGGATCGGCGGACGAGATGATTCCGAACAGCGCCGAATGAATGAATACATGGTCGGCCGCCCAGGCGCGCTGATCGGGAGTCCAACCCTCGACACCCGTCGCCGAATACAAGACGCCGGTGTACCGATCGATAGCCGGCATGACCGGCGCGTCGGTGAACCGATTGTTTGCCAATTCTTCGAGAGACTTCGGTCCTAACTTCAGAATCCGAGCGGCCTCGGCCGGATTGTCACGACACAAGGCCTCGAGCGGAACAAGAATGTCGAGTCGACTAGGGTCCTGCACAGGAAACGACAGAGCGAAACGCCCCGAATGAGCGGCTCCACCCTTGAGTTTCGTTTCCGAGGGGGGAAGCAGGATTCGCACTTAAGCGACCAGTTCCGCCTGGCTGGCGACAACCATCACCGTGTTGTTTTCCACCGAGAGGAAACCCCGGTCGGCTTTCGCCAAGATGATTCCAGCATCGGTGTGGATGCGAACATCGCCCTCGGCCAATACGCCGAGGAAAGGCTCGTGTCCGGGCAGAATACCCAATTCGCCTTCGACGGTGCGAGCGACGAGCATGCTCGCCTCGCCCGCCCAGACTTCGCGGTCTGCGGCGACAACACGAACCGTGAGAGTGGCCATAATTAGGCGTTGTCCTTCTGAATCTGTGACCACTTCTCTTCGACATCAGAGATGGACCCGACGTTGAAGAACGCCTGCTCGGCGACGTGGTCGAATTCACCCTTGGCGATCGCGTCGAACGACTCGATGGTGTCCTTGAGTGGAACCGTCGAGCCCTCGACACCGGTGAACTTCTTTGCCATGTAGGTGTTCTGCGACAGGAACTGCTGAATTCGACGTGCGCGCGACACGGTGATCTTGTCTTCTTCCGACAACTCGTCGACACCGAGAATCGCGATGATTTCCTGCAGTTCCTTGTTCTTCTGGAGGATCTGCTTGACCGTCGTCGCCACGCGGTAGTGGTCGGCGCCGATGTAACGCGGGTCGAGGATGCGGCTCGTCGACGTGAGCGGGTCAACGGCGGGATACAGACCCTTCGACGCGATTTCACGAGAGAGTTCCGTGGTCGCATCGAGGTGGGCGAAGGTCGTGGCGGGAGCCGGGTCGGTGTAGTCATCCGCGGGCACATAGATGGCCTGCAGTGACGTGATCGAGTGACCGCGCGTCGAGGTGATGCGCTCCTGGAGGATACCCATCTCGTCGGCGAGGTTCGGCTGGTAACCCACGGCGGACGGCATGCGACCAAGAAGCGTCGATACCTCGGAGCCGGCCTGGGTGAAACGGAAGATGTTGTCGATGAAGAGCAGAACGTCCTGCTTTTGCACGTCACGGAAGTATTCCGCCATCGTCAGGGCCGACAGGGCGACGCGAAGACGCGTTCCCGGCGGCTCGTCCATCTGGCCAAAGACGAGTGCGGTCTTGTCAAAGACGCCTGCCTCTTCCATTTCGTGGATGAGGTCGTTTCCTTCACGGGTGCGCTCACCGACTCCGGCGAACACCGACACACCACCGTGGTCTTGCGCAACGCGCTGGATCATTTCCTGGATGAGAACGGTCTTACCGACACCCGCACCACCGAACAGACCAATCTTTCCACCCTGGACGTAGGGGGTCAGAAGGTCGATGACCTTGATGCCGGTTTCAAAGAGCTGCGTCTTCGACTCGAGCTGGTCGAACGCCGGGGGCTTGCGGTGAATCGGCCAGCGCTCTTTGATCTCGATCTTCTTGCCGTCGCCATTGAGAACTTCACCGAGAACGTTGAAAACCTTGCCCTTGGTCACGTCGCCGACGGGCACCGAGATGGCTTCGCCCGTGTCGCGGACCTCTTGACCGCGGACGAGTC
>JBIIBI010000041.1:0-7524 GCA_044239485.1 Microbacteriaceae bacterium
TCGGTCGCATCAAAGAAATCACGATTTTCGGTTACTAACACGGTTATTGCGGTAAATTGGGCAGGCTACACACGTTTACCTGTGATCCCACCCCGCCATGAAATTCCTTCGTCTATTCCTTTCCGGCCTGATTGTCCTCCTATTTTCCGGAGTCCTCACGCCGGTCACCTTTGCGTCTGCAACGGACTCGTCAGGCCTGCGATACGAGGCGTTTTCCCCGATCTCTTCGGCGAACCCTTATAACCCAGATCGAAGCGCCCCTTATGCGTTGTGTTCATCGGGAACGGTTTCCCAAATCAATCACTCCTTCGGCGGTGGCAGCATTTTGGGCTGCGACGGTGATTTCGTCATGGTTCACTATTTCGGTTTCATCTCTTACCCAACAGACACGACGGTGCAGTTTCGCGCGCGAGCGGACGATGGCTTTTATCTTGAGATCGGCGGAACACCCGTATTCGATGACTGGGGGTTGAAAGGCTGCGCCTCGGCATCGAGCGGTAGCTTTCCGTTCGTAGCGAACCAGTGGTACCCCATCGATGCCTGGTTCTACGAATGGAGCGGTGGAGCCTGTTCGATTCTTGACTACAACGCCGGGACCGGGTGGAACGTGGTGCCCAATTCGATGTTGGACCAACAGGGAGTCTCTTCAATCACTTTTTCCGATTCGACGCTGACGGGAACGGTACGTCGCGGAACGGCGTATTCGTCCGGGGTGACCGCGGAAGCGGACGGCGTCATCACCTATTCCATGACTCAGGGCAGCGGAGCGCTTCCTGACGGACTCGAGCTGGACAGTCAAACGGGAGTGGTGTCGGGGTCCCCCACCACCTACGGAGTTTACGAGTTTGCCATCACCGCCAGCAGCGACGACCCCGATTACCCCATTCCCGTGTCTACCGAAACTCTGACCATTATTGTGGGCGACCCTCCAGCAATTTCCTCCTTAACGCTTCAGGAGGTGTTGACCTACGACACCGAGATGACACCCGTCGATCTTTCGGACGTCGCCGGATACCCGGCTCCAAGCTACGTGGTCTCGGGCGGCGCCCCGGATGGCATCAGCCTCAACGACGAGACGGGCGTGTTGAGTGGCGCGCCGACCAGCCAGGGCGTGCATCAATTCACGGTCACCGCCGAGAATGCGCTGGGAAGCTCGACGACCGAAACGCTTTCTATCACGGTTAATCGGGACGCATTTTTCCCCAACGAATATGCAAATGTTGACGAGTACACCTTCGTCGGAGACGCCGCGAACCCGTATTCGTCAGGAATCGAGGCGGGAGGGTATCCTGCCCCACAGTATTCCGTCATTGACGACCCGAATTCGACGGGCATAACCTACCTTCCACCCGGCTTGTTGATCAACGCCTCGACAGGAAGAATCACCGGCGTGGCCAGTGCGATTGGAACGTACCCGTTCCGAATTCACGCCGAGAACGGTGTGGGGACGGGTGGCTCGACCAGCGCTCAAACAATCATCGTGGCATCGGCGCCGACGGTAACCTTTGACAACATTTCGCCCCATGGCTATCTCGGCATCGAATACAACCAACGACCCACTTTCGGCGGCTATCCGACGCCAACAATCTCGCTCAGTGGCGAGCTGCCCGACGGGCTGAGCATGTCGGAAAACGGAACCATTTCGGGGAAACCGACCAAAGCGGGAAGCTCATCGTTCAGCGTGTGCGCGACGATTTTTGGCCGAGAAACGTGCACAAAGACAATCACCATTCAGGTTTATGCCGAACCCGTCTATAAAGACAACATCGAACTACCGGTTGTCGGCCAGTTTGGGGCACCCTTCAGCGGTCGTTTCAATTTCAACGGCATGGTGGAAAGTTATCGTGTTGCTACTCACGAGAACGGGTTACCGCTGGGACTCACGCTCAGTCCATCCACCGGAGTCATCGCGGGAATCCCCGAGCAAACGGGAATCTTCCGCTTCAAGGTGACCGCGCGAGGCCCGACGGGACTCGAGACCACTTCTCCCGAGCACATTTTGACCGTCAACCGCATCCCGACGGCGACCGACAAGACCATTGTCAGTAAGACGAATGTGGACGTGGCATACACGGACGCCGTTTTTGCTGACGCCTTCCCGGCAGCGGTCTATTCCGTGTCAGCGGGAGCACTGCCGACCGGAATTTCACTCAACACCCAAACGGGAGCGATTTCGGGAACGCCGACAGTAACGGGCGAATTCAGTTTCACAGTGACAGCCAAGAACGTGTTGGGCAATACCGCGATGCCGTTGACGTTGTCCGTCCTTGAGCCGCCCTCGAAACCAATCCTCACGCTTCCGCCGAATGCCGTAGTGGGTGAAACCGTCAACGGGTACACCGCGGTCGAGGGGTACCCAGACCCGACGTTCTTCGTCGCGTCGGGATCACTTCCGGACGGGCTCGCTCTGAATAAAACGACTGGCAAGATTTCGGGCTCCCCCACCGACCCCGGCAAGTTCACTTTCACGATTGGAGCGCTCAGCACCTCGGGTTCGAACGCCTCAAGCCCAGCAAACTTCGAAGTTTTCGAACCGGGCGCGAATTTTGAATTTAGGGCAGATGCTGGTGATGAAATTGCTGGCGCCGCAATCGCGGTTCAGTCCGAGGGGTTGATGCCGAACGTGCCGTACAAGGTGGTTCTCCGCTCGACCCCTCAGACTGTCGCATCGGGAACGACGACGCGAAATGGGTCGATTCTCGCGAACTTTACGATTCCGGGCGGGTTGGAGCCCGGTTGGCACTCGATCACGTTGACCACGGAAGGTGCCGACGGTTCGCCGTTCGAAGAGGTCTCGTGGTTTGAAATCACGGCGAGCGGAATTCTCGAAGCGGTATCCGAGTCGCAGCCCAGCGCGGCCGAGATGAAGAACGCGCTCACGGATGATGAAGCGTTCTATGAAGATATGGGGATTGACCCCGGTACCCAGGTTTCGGAAGAGGTCGTTCAAGAAACCGTCGCCGAGGTCACCAGCGTGGTTGCCTCGGTTGCACTGGTTTCCGCCGCTGCAGCAGCAACGGCTGCGGTAGCGAGCGCCTCAGCCGCTGCGGCTGCCGCTTCAGCCGCGGGCGCAGCATCAAGCGCTGGTGCAGCCGCTGGAGCAGCTGGAGCAGCTGGTGGAGCGTCATCCGCCGCGGGTGGCTCGAGTTCGAGTTCCAGTGCTGGCGCACGAACCGCAGGTGCCGGTGGTGGTACGTCTGGTGCAGGCGGATCCTCCGGTGGTGGTTCCTCCGGTGGCGGCGGTGGTGGTGGCGGTGGCGCCCGTGGTGGTTCCACTGGCGGCGGTTCAACGGGTTCGTCGGGTGGCGGTGGCTCCTCCGGTGGCGGAGGTTCCTCTGGCGGCGGAGGTTCGTCCGGCGGTTCAGGCGGTGACGGAAGCAGCGAGGACGCGGAGTACGGCAGCCTCGAGGTTGAAGCCGACGTCTTCGAAACCGACCACCGGTCGTGGGGTGACGCTCTTGCGTGGTGGAGCATCCCGCTCATGACTTGGCTGGACGCGCGCGCTATCAATGCGACCCACTGGACGTCGCAGTTCTCCCCTGTTTTGTCCCGAACGATCAATGACGGTTCCTACCTGCGCGCAATGATTGGTTCGTTGATGGGCATCGTCTATGTGGTCGCTGTGGCTCTCGGCGCGTTCGCGGTCTCCCCGGGCGAAGAACAGATGGCGCTCAGCGGAAACGTGGCACTCCTGACCGCCATCGTCGTGATCGGCGCATTCGATGCGTTTGCTGGAATCCTCGGGATGACCGCGTTCACCGTCGCGACGCTGATTCACTACCCGATGACAGACCTCGGTGACCTGCGATACCTTCTGGCCGTCTTCATTTCCGGGTTCGCCCCGATCATTCTGTCGACCACGTTCCGCAAGATTCGTCGTCCTCACATGGAAACGCGGATGGACGTGTGGGAGCGCGTCGTCGATGTCTTCATGCTCGCCTTCGTCGCCTCGCTGACGACATTGTCGTTGATCGGCGGAATCGCCGCCTACGCGGGAGCGAGTGTCCCTCTCGCCGAGAACGCGAACACCATCGTCATTCTCGTCACGGCTGTCGCGTTGATACGCATCGTGTTGGAAGAACTTGCGGCACGCAGTTTTGCCCAGCGTTTGGACAAGATCAATCCGACCGAAGTCGTCGGGCCGCCCATGGTTCAACAGTGGGTGTCGCTCGTCTTCAAGTACGCCGTGCTCGTCATCATGATCGGGGACATGGTCGGTTGGGGCTGGTGGCTGTGGCTCGGGTCCCTTGTGATGTTCGTCCCCGGAATCATCGGCATGACCTTCTCCGACCTACCCAAATCGAAACTGTTGTCCCAAATCATCCCTGGCGGGCTTGCGGCACTATTGCTGGCCACGCTCTTGTCGGGTTGGTCGAGCGACCTTGTCGGAATGTTCTTCGGCGACTCCCCGATGTACGGTCAACTCTCGTTCCTGCTCGTGCCGCTCCCCGTCATCATCACGGCGATCGTCGGCATGTTCGCCGATGGAAGCGAAAAGTGGTACATCGCGCGGAAACTGACCTGGGTCTCGATTGTGGGCGGAATCGGAGTGTTTGCCTCGACCGTTGTGGCAACAGACTTCTTCGGTCAAATCTTCGGTTCATAATTCTCGCCTTTTTTACTCCTCGGCGATCTGAGTCAATCTCGGATAAACCACGACGATGAGGCGTATGGTCAGCACTAACGAACATCTCGAAGGAGATCCGCCATGAAGGTTCAGAAAAAGGTCATTGTCGTCACCGGTGCAGGAAGCGGCATGGGCCGCGAACTCGCTCTCGAACTCGCACGCCGAGGAGCTTCTGTCGCTGCGGTCGACATGCGCGCCGAGTCCCTCGTCGAAACCGCGAAGCTCGTAAAGGGCCTCGGGGGCACGATTTCCACCCACGCGCTTGACATCACCGATGCGAAGGCGGTAGCGACCCTTCCCGCTGCGGTGACCAAGGCTCTGGGCCAGGTCGACGGACTCGTCAACAACGCCGGGATCATTCAACCGTTCGTCAAGATCAACGACCTCGATATCGCCGACGCCGAACGGGTCATGAATGTCAACTTCTACGGACCTCTGCGTCTCATCAAGGCGTTCCTGCCTGGCCTGATCAAACGACCAGAAGCGCACATCCTCAATGTTTCGTCAATGGGCGCTTATGCACCCGTTCCAGGCCAGAGCATCTATGGCGCGTCCAAGGCCGCTCTAAAACTCATGACCGAGGGGCTTCGATCAGAACTGCTCGACACGAAGGTCGGGGTCACGATCGTGTTTCCCGGTGCAACAGCGACCAACATCGCACAAAACTCAGGGATGACGGTGCCCGCGGCGAGTTCCGAAGCGGCAAGCGCGTTCCCACAATTGGCGGCCGACGCTGCGGCCAGATTGATGGTCGACGCCATCGAGAACAACACACCGCGCATCACGACGGGCAAGGACGCAAAGACGATGGACATCCTGTCGCGCCTCAACCCCGTGTGGGCGGCCGGTGTCATCTACAAGCAGATGAAGTCGTTGCTTGGCTGAACCTCGTTCACCGGAATTCGCGAAGGATGAGAGAATTTTCTGGTGAGTAACACTGGTAACGAACGACGCATCCTCAACGCGGATGGCGAATGGGAAACCATCGCGCCGTTCCGGGTGCTGTGGCTCGCCAAAATTGTCTACAGCGGACGATTCGAACTCTTCATCGCGTCGGTGATTGCCGTAAATGCCCTGTTCCTTGCCATCTTGACCATGCCGGGAATCTCTGCAGAGACCCGCGCAACCGCAACGACAATCGACACAATCGCCATGGTGATCTATGTCGCCGAACTGCTTGTCCGAATCTTGTCGTACGGAAGAAAGCCGTGGCTTTTCTTTCGGCAAGGGTGGAATGTTTTTGACTTCATCGTGGTCGGACTCGCTCCGCTGGCTGCCGGTCAGACCGTCATCCTTCGACTGCTGAGGCTTTTGCGCCTGCTGCGGATCTTCCGATTCTTGCCCGAGGTGCGAATTCTGTTCGCGTCAATTGTGAAGAGCATCCCGCCGCTTCTCAGCATGTCCGTGCTCATCGGTCTGCTGTTGTTTCTCTACGGAATGGCCGGTACCTATCTTTTCGGAACGACGTTGCCAGAGGCGTGGGGACACATTGGGCGAAGTCTCAAGTCGCTGTTTATCTTATTGACCCTCGAAAACTTCCCGATTTACCTCGAGGACGCAATGGCTATCAGCCCCTTTGCGCTGCCCTACTTCTTGTCCTACGTGTTCTTCGTTGTCTTCACAATCCTTAACGTGCTGATTGGAATCGTGTTAAACGCCATGGATGAAGCCCGCGCCGAGGCGCGAATTCACTCAGACAAGAAGTCGGCGTTGACCGAGTTGTCAGCTCTTGTCGACGTGATTAGCGCAGACGGGAAGATCACCAACGACGAGTTATCCCAACTGCGTTCGGAAATCGACCGGCTTCGGCAAAACTGAATGGTCGGAACCGGATATCCGACCGTATGCTCGTTATAGAGCAGGTTGTCGAAGCACGCCACTTGCGCCGAGGATCTCGTCGCACTCAACGTGCGCAGCGTCGACGAGAAACTGTCGGCCGCGGTCATCGCCCGTGAATGGCTCGTGTCCGAGGGACTGCTCGACTAGACCGCAGTCCCGGGTTCGCGATTAGGGCTTTGGTTTGTCGCTGGGCTTTTCGGCCTTGCGGGTTGCGAGCGCGAAAATGGCGAGACCCGCGACCAGCACGCCCGCACCGAGTCCGTAGGACAGAACTTCATCCTCGCGGTTTGAGTCGACGAACACCCCGACGAAAACGACCGCGATAATCGCGACGACGACCCCAATCAGTTTCGACTTGAGGTCGTCCAGGTCTCGAACCCGAAGCCACGCCGGAACCGGCAACTCGGGGTCGATGAACAACTCGTAGAGCCCGTAGCCAATCACAAGAAGAACCGTCCCCAGCAGGATTGCGTCAACTGCGGTGAGGACGTCAACGATCGTGTTTTTGAGGTACGTGTCAGTGGTGACCGATTCGTAAACCACGATCACCATTTCGATAGATCCTTGGGCCATCAAGAGCAATGCTCCGATGATTGAGGCGACCGCGGGAACAATCACCGCGTAGCGGGTCAGACCGAGAAGTTGGCGCATGTCGATAGTTTATGTCGCCTCGGGGTTCGTGGGGTAGTCGGTGATTCGCATGGCCGAATTCGGGTGCAGGGTGCGCGGTTCGTCCTCCACGGACACGCGCGACTGTATAGAATTTGGGGACTGTCGAAAACGAAACCCGTCATGCGGAATCAGATTCGAAATCGCCACAACGAGTGGCACAACGTGGGAGGTTTGCGAACATGGCTCGACTGGGAATCGTGAAAGAGGGCGACGGCGAAACACGTGTTGCCGCCACTCCGGACACCGTCGCCAAACTGTTGACCTTGGGTTACGACGTTGTCGTCGAACGTGGTGCAGGTGCCGCCTCGTCGTTCCCTGACTCTCAATACAAGAGTGCTGGTGCGACCGTCGCGGACAAGAAGAAGACGTGGTCTTCCGAGATTGTG
>JBIIBI010000051.1:0-6449 GCA_044239485.1 Microbacteriaceae bacterium
GACACTCCGGCGTGTGCAGAAACTGTCGCGATTGATTCGCGAACCGTTTCGATCTCGCCACTCGGCACCAGAGCCAGAAAGGTGATTCGCCCGATCCCGGCGATCACGGGAAGTTGTTTGACCGCGAGCACCCGCGCGAGCGCGCGAGCTTCAGAAACAGCAACAGAAACCAGAACGAAGCCGTCGGACGGTAAATGGGGTGCGAGGAATTCGTGCGTCTCAGGAAGAGTCACGCCGTTCAATAACGAGAGCATCAGTCGCGCAGAGATTTCTGCACGTCTGTCAGCGCTGTTGAGGATACGGTCAACGACGACTTCGAGAATCTTCATGAGGTGAATGAGAATAAAGCTGTCGATGCTCTCCCCAGTGAATTCTGTGATGGTCAGCGTCGCCTTGTGGGCCCCGCGGAGCTGGTAGTCGTGGCTCGATTTGGTTGAGTCGGCCGCAACGGATTTTGATCCGACGACGACGATTCCCGTCGCCACGTCGGTGACGTGAATTCTTATCCGCAGAAGTTGTTCGAGTCGTCCCACCAAAGCCTCGCCGTCTTCGTCGGCGTATGCGGCGGTGTGGTACAGCTTGCTCAATGTCAAGACCTGAAGCGTTTGTTCGTGCGAGTTAGCCGCAGCGACATGGCGTGCAACGACTGCATAGGGAACCTGTTCCGCCACCAGCAAAAC
Source organism: Microbacteriaceae bacterium (assembly GCA_044239485.1). Taxonomy (GTDB): domain Bacteria; phylum Actinomycetota; class Actinomycetes; order Actinomycetales; family Microbacteriaceae; genus MWH-TA3. The sequence goes on from JBIIBI010000051.1 coordinate 681, forward strand.
AGGAAAATCACAGCGATCCGCTGCGTTGAGCATTTCAGGAGAGAGGGGTGGGGCGAGGGTTTGGTCGCCGATCATGATTCCCGCAAGGCCGGCGTCGTTGAGGCGTTCAATGAACGCCGCCTGCGCGATGGCATCCGCGGGCACACACAACCCGACGGTCATGAGCAGTTCGTGTGGCCCAAGCCAATTCTCGGGGTTCGGCATTTCGCAACTGTGTGCCCACATCACACGGCGGTCGCCACCCTTTTCTCCCGCGAGAAATCGTGATTCCAGGCTTGCGGTGGCAGCGAGGTCGGCGACGGTGAGCCCACCGGTTGTTTCCATAGCCGTCAGTTTAGGTGTCACAAACTATGAAATCCAGGCCTTTTTCGTATCGTCACACTACGAGCAGGCCACGACGTCGTGAGGAGCGTCAAAAGGAGCGCGTAGTGAAGCCCGGGTCCTATTTGTAGGCTTCGTCGTCGGAATAAGGGAACCACCAGAAATTCTGTTCGGACGAGTGTGCGTCGACCATCATGAACTTTGTGTGCCGGAAGGTTTCCAGGCCTTCCGCTCCCAGCTGACGGCCGATCCCTGACATCTTGCGGCCACCGAACGGGCCGGCGTCGTTGTCAAGAAGCGGAGCGTTCACCCAGACCATGCCGGCGACGATTTCGTTCACCGCCCGATCAATTTCGACGACATCGGTCGAATACAAATTGGACCCCAATCCAAACGGGGAGCCGTTCGCGAGATCGAGTGCTTCATCAAAACTGGAAACTCGGTACACCGCGACCGCGGGGCCAAAGATTTCCTGCTGATAAATGTCCATGTCCCGAGTGACGTTTTCCAGGACCGTCGGTTCGTGGAAGAAGCCAGTGGCCAATTCATTGTCACCGAGTGTCGGTCGTCCGCCACCGATGGTGACAGTCGCTCCCTGCTCGACGGCGCGAGCGATGACGCTTTCCAATCGCGTGAGTTCACGACCGTTTTCCATGGGACCCACATCCACCTTGTCGAGCGGGTGCCCTTGGCGGAGTGCCGCAACATGACCAGTGAACAACCGCATGAATTCGTCGTAGATGTCGTTGTGAACGATGAGCTTCTCTGTCGAGGTGCACACTTGCCCGCAATTGATGAAGGCGGCAAAAGCGGCACCTCGTGCGGCGACATCCAATTTAGCTGACGGCATGACAATGAAGGGGTCGCTACCTGACGCTTCGATGATGCACGGCTTGAACTGTTCGCCGCACGACTTCGCGACGATCTTGCCGGTGGGGACGCTTCCCGTGAACGAAATCTGGTGTGTGTCTTTGTGGTTCACGAGTTGAACCGAAGTCGGGGCTGTTCCGGGGACGACCTGGACCAATCCGGCCGGAAGCACGTCGAATGCCTCAGCAAACGCCAGGGTCGTGAGCGTTGCCCACTCCGAGGGCTTGATGATGATGGCGTTACCAGCGGCTAGCGCAGCCGCGCCGGTCCACATCGCAAGAACGACGGGATAGTTCGCGGGAAGGATGATGACCGCGGTACCCATCGGTTCTTTGAGGGTGTAGTGGAACTGACCAGCCGTTGCGGTGCCGTGGACGGTGCCGATCGAGTGACGACCAATTTCTGCGTAGTAATCCATCGCGGTGATTGCCCAACTCACCTCGTCGAAGCTTTCCTTGAATGGCTTGCCCGTTTCGTGGGAAAGAATTTCGGCGACCAGGCGCTGATTCTCGCGAACTTTGCGCGCAGCTTCGTGGATGTGTTCTGCGCGCTCTAACGCGGAGAGGGTGTTCCACTGTTTCTGGGCGATATTTGCATCCGCGACGACCCGATCCACCTGCGCCTCGGTGAGATCTGAAATCTCACCGAGGACGCCGGCGGTCGATGGGTCGAGCACGTCAGAAAACTTCGCGCCTTCCGCCCGCTCGAGCCCCGACTTTCCGAAGAACTGGTTGTTCAGGGTTGCGATTTTTTCGTGGACCTGTGTCGAACCACGACGGGCGGAACTGCTCATTTCTGTTTCCTGTGCTTTCGTTTAGGAGATGGGCTTGGCGATGGAGTCGAGGTTTGCGTCAGCCTTGTCGACAATCGCCCGCTCGGCCTTCATGTCCATGTTCAGACACATCACCCAGTAGATGACGCCACCGAGAGGAATCCCGATGAAGAAGGCGATATCGACTCCTCCGAGCGCGGTAGCAATCGGCCCGGTGTAGAACGGAAGAATCATGAACGGAATCATGATGGCAAACGTCACCAGGTAGGAAACGATTCCGCGCATGTTCCAGTTGCCGTAGATTCCCGTGCGCGAGAACATCTCGCGAATCGAGTAGTGTCCACGACGAACGAGGAAGAAGTCGGTGAGATTAATCGCCGTCCACGGGGCCATGAGGTACGACAGCACCACGAGGATCGTCCAGAAACTCGTGTTGAGGAAGTCGGCCGGCATGAACGCACCCGCGTAGGTGGAGGTCAGGCCGACGACGAGAATCGTCCAAATTCGGACTCTTCGTGTGGGCAGTACCGATTTGATGCTGTCCATCGCGGTGATGATGGTCAGCGATCCGCCGTATACACACATCGCCATCAGGCCGAGCAGTCCAGCTCCACCGATGACCAACATGATGGGTCCGAGTCCGACGAAGACGCTATCTGCCGTTTGAGCGAGGGCTGTGACGACGTACTCGTCGGGCAGCAACGCGGCACCGACAGCGCCGATCGCCATGAACGAGAAGACGCCGAAGAACAACCCGAGTGAAGTCCACGTGATGATCTTGCCCTTGTTGGTGTTCGCAGGCATGTATCGCGAATAGTCCGACACGAAGAACGCCCACGACAACTGATACGCGGCGGCGGCGGACACCTGGATGAAGAAGGGTGCGACCTGGAAGGTGCCTGCGCTGAGGTCCCACGCCGATGCGGGGATTGCCCCGTTCATTGCAAGGCCACCGGTGTAGACGATCAGCACAATGATGAGCGCGACGGTGATCCAGCGCTGCACCGCGTGCAGCCAGTGGTAACCATAAATCGCGAGCAACACGGCGACAAGGCCCGTGATGATTGCCCAGATGGGGGCGCTTCCTGCGCCAAGCTGCTCTGCTGTTGCGCCCAGCATGTTCCCACCAAAGACGACGTAACCCCAGTAAACGATGAGGGCCATGAGCCAGATAGCGAGTGCGCCATAGCGTCCGAATTGAGGACGGCTTTGAACCAACTGTGGCAGCCCGAGGTGCGGGCCTTGAGTCGCGTGAACCGACACAGGAATGGTTCCTATGAGTGCGCCCAGCGCGAGTGCAACGAGGGTCCAACCTAGGTTGAGTCCCGCCCAGATTCCAATTGCGCCAGTTGCCATGCTCAGCAGATGTGCACTGCCGGCGAACCAAATTGTTGCCTGGTCGGTGAGACGACCGGACCGCTCGTGCGAAGGCACGTAGTCGATCGATCGTGTTTCGATTGATCCCAAAGGTGAGGAATCAGTAAGGGTGGTTGTCATGTGTGACCTCTCCGTGTGACGTCATTGTCGTTATGAATCACGCTCGTGATCTCAGCGAATGCCAATCATCACTGAACGCATCTCCACTGTGGGCGAACATGCCACGATTCCCAATAGTTGATTTGTATGAAAAATGTGGTGCTTATCGTAGTTTTGTACAGTCGACTTAATTCTTCACCTACATGAAACTGATACGCGTGAATACTCTCGGCGCACCCACTCAACCCCTTTCCCTGTGGCACGATGACCCCTCGCTCACCCCGTTGAAAACGGCTCAGATGAAGGGCGACGTTTCGGCGGATGTCGCCATTGTTGGCGCGGGTTACACCGGGTTGTGGACCGCATATTTCCTGCTCAAACAGAACCCTTCGCTCACAGTGGTCATCTGCGAAGCAGAACAAGTCGGTTATGGTGCCTCCGGCCGAAACGGCGGTTGGTGCTCGGCGTTGTTCCCCGCGTCAATGAAAAAGATCGCGAGCCTGTCGTCGCGAGACGAGGCAATCCGACTTCAACGAGCGATGAATGATTCCATCGCCGAAATGGGTGCGATCATCTCGGCCGAAAAAATTGACTGTGACTGGAAGCAGGGTGGCTACGTTTCTCTCGCGCGAAACGCGGCCCAACTTGTTCGCTCGCGCAACGAGGTCGCTGGGTGGAACTCATGGGGGTTCGGAGACGAACACATGCAACTCCTCAGCCAGAAAGAGGCGTCAGAGCGAGCCAACGCCACTCACGTTCTGGGCGGAACGTTCACCCCGAATTGCGCAGCGATGCACCCCGCCAAGTTGGCATCGGGACTCGCACGAGTTGTCCAAGGCCTTGGTGCGAAGATTTTTGAACAAACACGTGTCACCCGAATCGGCGAGCGTCGTCTCGAGACCGAGCGCGGTACTGTCCGTGCGGATGTCATTATTCGTGCGACCGAAGGATTCACCGCGGAGTTCTCGGAGTCGCACCGCGCAATCATTCCGATGTACTCGCTCATGGTCGCAACCGAACCACTGTCGAAATCCCAATTAGCCGAAATCGGTCTGGGCGAACGGGAAACCTTCTCAGACAAGCGGCACTTGCGAATCTACGGTCAACGTACGAGTGACGGACGACTCGCTTTCGGCGGCCGAGGAGCGCCCTATCACTACGGCTCAAGGGTCAGTCCCGCATTTGACCGCGACGAGGGGGTTCACCACATGCTTCGCGGTATTCTGCGCGAACTGTTCCCCGTGCTCGGCGACGCGGCATTCACCCACGCGTGGGGAGGCAACCTCGGCATCCCGCGCGATTGGTACCCGTCGGTGACCTTTGACCGCCGGACAGGATTCGGTCAGGCCGGAGGTTACGTTGGCGACGGCGTCTCGACCGCATACGTTGCGGGAAAGACTCTTGCCGCTGAAATCCTCGAAACCGACTCCGATGTGCGCACACTCCCATGGGTCGGCCGCCATTCGCCCAACTGGGAAATCGAGCCGCTCCGTTGGCTCGGGGTAAACGCGGTGACGCAAGCGTTCGCTCAATCAGATCGAGACGAAGCGCGCACTGGCCGCCCTGCAGGAATCGCCTCCGCGGTCTGGCGATTCATCGGGCACTAACCGCGCTCGGCTCCTGTCAACCAGTCGATCTCGGCAGCAACCTTCGGCAGGTATTCAGCGAGGTTCGGATTGTCGATCGTGTCGTCGAGAAAGATTGTTCGGCTGGTTGTGATGCCGCAGTAGGTGGCGATTCCGTCATTCAGTTGGCGCTCAAGGGCGTCGATGTGTCCGCGCTTGTCGAGCGCGACTCGATCGAGCCCGGCGAGAGTGACCCACAGCACCGCCGACGCTTTCACGTTCGCGGTGTCACCGTACATCCGGCCGTGATTCCACACCCGGTCTATGTAGCCTTTGAGCATTGCGGGTAGCGCGTACCACCAGAGCGGGAACACCACGACAATCACATCGGCGCGCTGCGCCCGGCCAGCAAGTTCTTCGACAATCGGCGAATACGATTTGTCCGGGTTGTCCCAGTCAGGCTCATCCGGTTCGTACAACACCGGGTCAAACCCCGAACGATAGAGATCGAGTTCATCCACCGCGAGTGACCGGTCGGCCAGCATGGCGCGAATTCCAGCGACGACCTCTGCGGTCAGCGAATCAACTCGGGGGTGGGCCCACACGAGGTGAGCGCGACGATTTTCCAACATGGGAACAGTGAACCACGAAATGAAAAAGGCCCCCGACAATCCGGGGGCCTCGAATCGTGGCTCCGACGGGCGTCGATCCCGTGACCTCTCGATTTTCAGTCGAACGCTCTACCAACTGAGCTACAGAGCCAAG
>JBIIBI010000043.1:0-7216 GCA_044239485.1 Microbacteriaceae bacterium
CTCCCCTCCCTCGATCTCAATCACGTTTTTGGAAACCGACTCGCTCATTTCCCGCGTTCGTGGAAACCGAAGGCGCCTGGCTCGCAATTTGGCACGAAAACATGCATTTGGTTTCCACAAACGTCGGTATCTACCCAAACCGTTTCCACAAACGTAAAGGCTGGTCGCGAGTCTCCGCTGTTTCTGCAGACAAAACGGCATAAACACGAGCTAGCGCGCCAAATCTGCCAACGGTCTGTCGAAACGAGTGTTTGAGATCAAACTGTCTGCAGAAACAGGTGGATGGTGGGCGGTGGGCGGCACGATGGAGCAGGTTGCGGCAGCAGTAAGGCCGCAGTAAGGCAGCAGTAAGGCAGCAGTCCGGCAGAGCTAACGCCGCACTAAGGCAGAGCTAACGCCGCACTGAGGCAGAGCTAACGCCGCACTAAGGCAGAGCTAACGCGCCACACTACGGCAGCGCCGTGACAGCGCTGGGAAACTAGTGCACGGGCGCGCACTGGTTGCAGGGGCTACTGAATGCCGAGGATGTCGACGACGAAGACGAGAGTGTCGCCACCCTTGATCTTGTCCCCCGAGCCGGTGTCGCCGTATCCCAGGTCACTCGGGATGATGACGACAACGCGCGAGCCGACCTTTTGGCCGACCAGAGCGTCTTTGAAGCCCTGGATTACGCCCGAGGTGCTGAAGGTCGCGGGGGAACCGCGGTCGAAGCTCGAGTCAAAGACCTCGCCCGAGTTCCAGTTGACGCCTTCGTAGTTGACGACGACGGTTGCACCGTCGGCGACGACCTCGCCGTCACCCTGAATGAGGGTTTCGATCGCATATTCGGTGGGAACTGCGCCCGCGGGAATCGTGACCGTGGGGTTTCCGTCGGTGAACACAACGTCGGGGAAGCCCTCGAGCGGTTCAACGGGAGTTCCGGTCGCTTCGGCGAGAGGTTTTGCCGCAACTGACGTCACGTCGATGATGAACACCAGGGTGTCTTCCGCGCCAATCCCCGCTTGTGCCGCCTGGGCACCGAAGCCTTCGGCGTTCGGAATGACGGCGACGATTCGGCTACCAACTGTGGTACAGGAAATCGCTTTTGCCAATCCAACGAAACTCGTCGCTGCGGTGTCGATCGGATACGGAATCGGCGACGATTCGGTGTATTCCGACTTTTCGATTTCGAGCCCCGTCGTACCGTTGTACAGCGTGTAGTCCATCGTGACCGTGTCGCCGTTGCCAACGGCCGCGCCCGTACCTGCGACTGCCACCGAGCGTTCCGTGGTGGTCGCGGTCAGTCCCTTGTCGAAGGTGATCGTCGGCGCGGCGCCAAACTCACCCTCGACCGTCACGGCCGAGGATGCCGAACCAGAAGGGATGCAGTTGTCACCGCCAGGAGTCGAACAACCGGCGAGCGCCACGGTGACGAGAGAAACAGCGAGGATGGAAGCGATACGCGACATGGAAAACCTTTGATGAGAAGTGGGTGCGCAAGTCGCGCAGGCACCTTCTAGTTTAGGTTCACCGCGGGCGGAATCGTGACGGATTCGACGGTTACCGGGAAGTTCACCGACGCACGTAACACGCACATCGCCTTCGCTTCGTCGTGCAGTCGATTCACGTCAGCCTCGCTCGCGTTGGTTTCGATGGTGGGTCGAAGCGTCACGCTAGTCATCGCCCCCGCGCCTCCCTGGTAGTTCATGGTGCCGCTGGTTTCATCGACATAATCGGCGATTTCGATGCCCGCCTCATGGGCGGCATAGAGAAACGAGAGCATGTGACATTGCGCGAGCGCCGCCATGAGAAGTTCCTCGGGGTTCCACAGCCGCACATCCCCGCCGAAGCCTTCTGCCGCGGATGCGACGAGTGTCGCGTGCTTGTCCGAGGTGATGATCGCCTCGTGGGAATAATCGCCGCCGATTTCACGCTCGGTCGGGTTGCTGTTGTGCCAGCGAAGTCGAATCTCGAAGTTGTGGTTCATGGCCGTTTCTCAATTGTTGTCGGGGCGCCAACGGAGTACGATGGCGCTATGAACAGCGTAGCCACGGATGTGACCCAAGAGCGTCTCGTCGTCACCGAAATTCCCGGACCAAAGTCCCTCGCCCTTCACGAGCGCCGAAAGAACGCAGTTTCCGCCGGTGTTGGTGCAACGTTCCCTGTCTACATCGAGCGCGCAAAAGGCGCGATCCTCGTCGACGTAGATGGCAACCACATCGTCGATATGGGAGGCGGTATCGGTGTCAACACCATCGGTCACGCTGACGATGCGGTAATCGATGCGGCCTTCGAGCAGGCACAGCGCTTCACGCACACCCTTTTCACGGTCACTGGCTACGAGTCCTACGTTCGCCTGTGTGAATTGCTTGCCCAGCACACGCCTGGAGACTTCCCCAAGAAGTCGGTTTTGTTGAACTCGGGTGCCGAAGCGGTCGAGAACGCGGTCAAGATTGCCCGCAAGTTCACCGGTCGCCCCGGAGTTGCGGTCATCGATCACGGTTACCACGGTCGCACCAACCTCACGATGTCGATGAACTTCAAGGCGATGCCGTACAACCTCGGATTTGGTCCGTTTGCTGGCGATGTACACCACGCGCCCAACTCGTACCCCTTGCACGACAAGCTTTCGGGCGCCGAAGCGGCCGCTCGCACCATCTCGTGGCTTGACAAGCGTGCCGGCGCAACGGATTTGGCCTGTCTCGTGGTCGAGCCCATCCAGGGCGAGGGCGGATTCATCGTCCCCGCGGATGGTTATCTTCCCGCTCTCCAGAAGTGGTGTAACGACAACGGAATCGTCTATGTTTCGGACGAGGTCCAGTCGGGCATCATGCGCACCGGTGCGTACTACGCTTCCGAGCACTTCGGTGTTGTCCCCGACCTCGTCACCACTGCCAAGGGCGTCGGTGGCGGATTCGTCATCGCCGCCGTCACGGGACGTGCGGACATCATGGACGCCAGCCACGTCGGTGGACTCGGTGGAACCTTCGGTGGAAACCCGATGTCGGCTGCCGCTGCGGTTCAGATCTTCGAAGAAATCGAGAAGCGCGACCTCATGGGTGAAGCCCAGAGAGTCGGTCGTGTCCTCGGCGGAGCGCTTCGCGACCTGCAGAAGAAGCACAACATCATCGGCGAAGTCCGCGGAATCGGCGCAATGCAGGCAATCGAATTCACCGAGCCCGGTACCGACACTCCGATTTCCGACGTCGTCCCCTTCATCACGGCCTACGCCATCAAGAAGGGCCTTTTGCTTCTCTCGGCTGGGACGTACGGAAACGTGTTGCGCTTCCTGCCGCCGGTCATCACGAGCGACGAGCTGTTGCTTGACGCCGTGGCGATTATCGACGAAGCACTCTCCGCTCGCTAATGCATCCGCTCGCGGTTGAGGGGTGTGTCGAACTCGCATCCCTCGACCGAAACGGTCTCGTTGAATCCCGGCACATCGGCGCGTTTGTGGTCATCGACCGCGACGGCTCGGTAATCGAGTCCGGCGGGGACATCGATGCGGTGATTTTCCCGCGCTCGACTCTTAAACCGTTCCAGGCCATCGCCGCACTTCGAGCCGGTGCCGAACTCGAGGGCGTCGAACTCGTTCTGGCGTGCGCCAGCCACTGCGGTTCTCATCGGCACACCGACGCGATCGAGTTGATGCTCGCGCACGATCACCTCGGAGTCGCTGACCTGGCTTGCCCCACCGACTGGCCCCTCGGTTACAACGAGAAGGCCGACCGAATTGCCGCGGGCGAAGGCCCCCAGCGCGTCACAATGAATTGTTCCGGCAAGCACGCGGCGTTCCTCCGGGCGTGCGTCGCCAACGGGTGGGACACACGGACCTACCTCGAGCCCGCTCACCCTCTGCAGGTGCTCATTAGGGATGTCGTCGAAGAATTCACGGGCGCGAAAGCGATGTGGCCCGCGGTCGATGGCTGCGGCGCACCGCTCTACGGAATGAGCCTTCGCGACCTGGGCACCGGCATCGCCCGTGCAACCGATGGGCACGATGCGGACGCCGAGCGTCTCGTGAATGCGATTCGCGCGAATGCGTGGGCGTTGGACGGGGAGGGTCGCGACAACACGCGCGTCATCGAGAGCACCGATGCGATTGCCAAGATCGGGGCCGAGGGCGTGCTCATCATCGCTCGCGAGGGAATCGCGGTCGCGATTAAGTGTCTCGACGGCTCACAGCGGGCGAACACTGCCGCCGCGGTCACTCTGCTCGCTCGTCACGGAGTCATCGAGCGATCCGTCGCCGAAGACCTCATCGACGAACTCGTGGCGCCAATCAACGGTGGCAATGTCGTCGTCGGGCGTCTCACCGTCAGTGTTTAGGCGCTGGCTTTCAGTCGGCGGCGGTTGATTTCGCCACCCACCTGGGTGATGATGACCGCGAGAATCGCGAGGATGAACACCGCGGACGCGAGGACATTCGCTTCGGCCGGAATTCCACGTGCCGCGGCCGTGTAGATGAACGAGGGAAGCGTGTTGACCGCGCCTCGGTTGAAGTTCGTGATGATGAAGTCGTCGAACGACAATGCGAACGCGAGCAGAGCCGCCGAGACGATTCCGGGCAACAGGAGCGGGAACGTGATTTTCCACCACACCTGTGACGGTTTCGCGTAGAGGTCTCGTCCGGCTTCTTCCAGTTTCGGATCGATCCCCGCGACTCGGGCACGGACCGTGACCACGACGAACGAGATGCAGAACATGATGTGCGCGAGGATCACCGTCAACATTCCCTTGGGAACACCCGCGTTGAGGAACTGGGCCGCGAGACCCGCTCCGAGAACGACCTCGGGGGTTGCCATCGGCATGAACAGCAGAAGCGTTGTGGCGGCGCGACCCTTGAACTTGTAGCGAACGAGCGCGATCGAGATGGCGGTTCCCAAAACCGTTGCGACGACGGTTGAGGCAACAGCGATGACGATCGAGTTTCCGAACGCTTCACACACCCCTTGCGCATCGCAGACGTTGAGCCAGTTGTCGAACGTGAATCCGTTCCAGATGATGTTGGTTCGGTTCGAATCGTTGAACGAGAACGCGATTGTGTACACGATGGGCACCATCAAATAGATGAGCGCGAGGATTCCATACAGCGGAAGAAGATACTTGCCCAGTTTCATAGCAGGTCGTCCGTTCCGCTCTTGAAGACGTATGCAGAGACCAGTATCAGGATTGCTGACATGAGAATCAGTGACATGCTCGCCGCGTGAGGATAGTTCTGCAGAACGAGGAAGTTCGCTTCGATGACGTTTCCGATCATTGTCGTCGACGTGCTTCCGAGGAAGTTGGCACTGGCGTTCACGTAGTCACCGGCGGCCGGAATGAAGGTTAAAAGAGTTCCCGAGATGATGCCCGGCATCGTCAGCGGCACCGTGATTTTTCGGAACGACGTGATCGGTCCCGCGTACAAATCTTTGCCGGCCTCGAGAAGTCGCAGATCGAGGCGCTCGATGCTGGAATACAGCGGAAGCGTCATGAACGGGATGAAGTTATAGGCGAGACCAAAAATCACGCTGATCGACGTGCCCGTGATGTGCGCGTCCGGTGGCAGTATCGACCACGCCTTCATCGTCCCGACGATGAACCCCTCATCGGCAAGGAGTTGCTTCCACGCCACCGTTCGCAAAAGGAACGAAATGAAAAACGGCGCGATGACGAGAACAAGAGCGAGGGACTGCCAGAGCGGGTAGGGCCGAAGGCGCACGCCGATGAAATAGGCCAGCGGGTAGCCGATGGCCAACGCGATGAGTGTCGCCGCACCGGCGTACAGGAACGACCGCACGGAATGTTCGCCGTAGAGCGACAACACCTCGGTGTAGTTCTCCCACCGGAACGCGTTGACGTACTCGCCGATGAACGCACCGGGGGGCGCTTCTTTGAACGCGGTGATGACGAGCGAAATCAGCGGCGTGATGAAGAACAACCCGAGATACACGAGGCCCGGCAACAACAGAAACCACACCATGCGGCTTTTCTTTTGCGCCGCGGGTTCGACCGCCACACCGGACGGCCCGTGACTGAATGCGGTGAGGCTCATGACGGACTATCGCTTGGCGACGGCGAGCGACCGCGTCGTGGTGTCCGACTCGACAAACTCTTCGGTGTCGAATGGGATCCCGAACGAGAATTCCGTTGCCCAGGACAGCCACACCTTCGAGCCAGCGGCAACGATGTCGCCGTCGTTCTGTTCGAATACCGTCAGTTTGTTCAGCCCGGGGACGTCGACGACGTACTGTGTCGACACGCCCGTGAACGACGTGTCGATGACGGTTCCCGGCCCGATGACCGATCGGGTTGCCGACGCGGCTGGCTCTTTCCGGGAAATCTGGATCTTCTCGGGGCGGACTCCGACCGTGATTTCGCCTGACGTCACTTTCGTTCGAGACGCCGGGACCTCGAGGGTCAACTTTCCGACCGTGACCTTCACATTTTTCCCGGACGTTCCCGAGACGACCCCGTCGAACAGATTCGACTGGCCGAGGAACGTCGCGACGAATCGCGTCGCTGGTAATTCATAGAGCTCGGCGGGCGGACCCATCTGCTCGATCTTGCCCTTGTTCATGACCGCGACGGTGTCCGCCATTGTCATGGCCTCTTCTTGATCGTGCGTGACGTGAAGGAAGGTCAACCCGACCTCGGATTGGATGGACTTCAATTCGATCTGCATTTGGCGGCGCAGTTTCAGGTCGAGCGCACCCAAGGGTTCATCGAGCAACAGCAGCGCCGGTCGATTGACAACGGCACGGGCGAGGGCCACGCGCTGTTGTTGTCCACCGGACAACTGCGTCGGCTTCCGATCTGCGAGATGGTCGAGTTCCACCAACAGCAGCGCCTCATGAGCTAGCTGTGTCGCGTCCTTCACACCGCGCTGCTTGAGCCCGAACGCGACGTTCTCCAGAACCGTCATGTGGGGGAACAACGCGTACGACTGAAACACCGTGTTGATGGGTCGCTGGTGCGCCTTGGTGCTCGAGACGTCTTTTCCGCCGACAAGGATCTGCCCCGAAGTCGGTTCTTCGAGCCCCGAGATGAGACGGAGGGTCGTTGTCTTTCCGCACCCGGACGGGCCGAGCAGGGCGAAGAACGACCCCGCGGGCACAGTGAAACTGACGTTGTCGACCGCGGTGAACCCCGGGAACTGTTTTGATACACCGACCAGTTCGAGGTCGGCGCCTCCTTGCGCGAAACCGCTCACGGAATCAGACACCTGCAACCACCCTTAAGTTGACGCGATTAG
>JBIIBI010000044.1:0-7180 GCA_044239485.1 Microbacteriaceae bacterium
CGTTCGCGTGGTGGTGTCTGCCCCAGGTCTTCTTTTATGCCGCCTACAGCTTGGTCGGGGAAGTTCTCAATGCGAAAGGGGTCTTCGGTCCGTTCACCTGGTCGCCCGCCCTCAATAATGTCGTCGCAATTGCGGGAATGTTGTGGTTTGGTCAGTTTTTCACGGGCAACGTTTCCGTCGCATCGGACTGGGATGCCACCGAAGTCGCGATACTTGCCGGTACCGCCACGCTTGGTGTTGTTTTTCAGGCACTCGCGCTGTTCGGCTTCCTCGGTCGTGCGTCGATTCGCTTTCGGCCGGACTTCCGCTTTCGCGGTGTCGGGCTCGGAACAACCACGAAGTTGGCGGCGTGGACATTCGGAATGATCGTGGTGACTCAGCTCGCCGGGATTGTCCAAAGCAATATTGCGTCGTTGGCAACGGCATACGACGAGCCGGGTCTCGCGGTTCTTCGATTCGGTTGGCTCGTTTTCATGCTTCCACACTCGGTGATCACCGTGTCTTTGGGAACTGCGTACTTCACCCGAATGAGCACCGACGTTCGGGACAAGCGCTGGGATCGGCTCGGGTCGGACATTCGGGAGTCGTTGTCGCGAATCTCATTGTTCATGGTCATCAGTGCCGGACTGTTGTGGTTGACGGCAACCTTCGTCGCGAGCGTGTTCGCGGGCGAAGCAGCAAGCGGAATGGCGAGCGTCATTGCACTGTTCGCCATCGGTCTTGTGCCGTTTGGAGTCGTGTTTGTCCTGCAGCGAATCTTCTACGCGCTAGAAGACACGCGAACACCGTTTTTCATTCAACTGGCCCAATCGGCAGTCTTCACTGTCGGAGCACTGATTGCCGGCGCCGGGCCCGTTTCCCAGATCGCCAACGGAATTGCGTTGTCGATGAGCATCTCGACATTCATCCAAGCAATCCTGATGGTGATCTTTATTCGTCGACGATTAGGGCACCTCGGTGGAAAAGCGTTGGGGATCGCGTTCGTCCGTTTCGTGATCGCTCTCATTCCGGCAATTGGGGTCGGATTCATCGTCCGCGAAGCGTTGCCCGTCGCGTCCGCCTCGATAGAACTTTCTGTGTTGTGGGCCGTCGTTATCGCCGGCGCAATGGGTGTCGTGTATCTCTCCGTACTGTTGATATTGCGAGACACTTCGGCCCACGATTTGACCGCGCCCCTGCGTCGCGCGAGGAATAAGCGACCATAAACTCGAGTTACGACTTTTGTCGGAAGGAACACTGTGCGCGATCTTGTCATTATCGGGTCTGGTCCGGCCGGATACACCGCCGCAATTTATGCGGCGCGGGCTGACCTGAAACCCCTCGTCATTGCGTCGAGCGTTGAAATGGGTGGCGACCTCATGAAGACGACCGACGTCGACAACTATCCGGGGTTCCCCGAAGGCGTGATGGGCCCCGACCTCATGATGGGGATGCAGGCGCAAGCCGAACGCTTCGGAGCCGAATTGGTCTTTGACGACGCAACTGTTCTCGAACTCGATGGTGCGATCAAAAAAATCACGCTTGGCAGTGGCGAGGTGATTGAATCCAAGACCGTGATTTTGTCGATGGGCAGCCAATACCGTCACCTCGGTCTTGACGACGAAAAACGTTTGTCCGGGTTCGGCGTCTCGTGGTGCGCGACCTGTGACGGAGCGTTTTTCCGAAACCGCACGGTTGCCGTCATCGGCGGCGGAGACTCGGCGATGGAGGAGGCGACATTCCTGACCAAGTTTGCCGACACTGTTTACCTCGTTCACCGCTCTGACCAATTCCGTGCTTCGCCTGCGATGTTGGCGCGTGCGAAGGCTGACCCAAAGATTGAATTTGTCACGAACGCCGCCGTGACAGGAATCGTTGGCGCGGACACAGTGACGGGGCTTTCGTTGACCATGTCCGACGGGTCGGCGAAAACGCTCGACATCGACGGACTTTTCATTGCGATCGGCTCTGACCCTCGAACCAGCCTTGTTGCGAATCAGGTGACTCTGACCGATACCGGGAACGTTTCCGTTGACGGGCGCTCGTCGCGGACGAACCTGGCGGGGGTGTTTGCCGCGGGTGATTTGATCGACCCGACCTATCGCCAGGCGATTGTCGCCGCCGGCTCAGGTGCAGTCGCCGCGATGGACGCGCAGCATTTCATTGAGTCCGGCGCTCACTAGTGCTCGGCTAGACTTAGCCCATCTACTGAGGAGAAAATCATGAGTGCTCGCGATGTAACCGATGCGACGTTTGCCGTCGAGGTTCTGCAAAACGACAAGCCCGTGATTGTTGACTTCTGGGCACCCTGGTGTGGCCCGTGCCGTGCCGTGTCTCCGATTCTTGACGCCATCGCCGAGGACCACGCGGACAAAATCGACATCGTCAAGCTCAATGTCGATGAATTCCCTGACCTTGCTGTCGAATACAACATCCTCAACATCCCCGCCATGAAGGTGTTCAAGGGCGGAGAGGTCGTCAAAACTGTCGTGGGTGCAAAGCCGCGGCCCGCTCTCGAACAAGATCTCGCCGAGTTCCTCGCGTAGGTTTTTCGTTCGCACTGTGTGAAGCGTCCAGCGCGAGTCTTTCGTACAGTACGTCCCGCGGTCAGATTGTTAGTCGTCCGCTGAAACTCCGAGCTCGCCGGCAATTCGATTGAGGTCCGCGACGGTCGCAAAGTCAATCGTGATGGTGCCGTGCGTTCTGCCCACGGCGATTTTGACGCGAGTGTCGAGCTTGTCACCGAGTTTGCTTGCGATGGCATCGAGGTGGTCTCGTCGGTTCCCCGGCTTCGGCTTTGCCTTGTCGGGTTTGGGGCTGGGGGTGCCCAGTGTCGCCGCCACCGCTTCGGCGGCACGCACGGACAATTCTTCATTGACGATCTTGGTCGCTAGTTTCTCTTGGGCGGCGGCGTCCGTCACCGACAGAATCGCGCGAGCGTGACCGGCCGAGATGACCCCGGCGGCGACACGCTGCTGGACCTTGATTGGCAGCTTAAGGAGCCGAAGGGTGTTGGTGACTTGCGGACGTGAGCGCCCGATTCGCTTGGCGAGTTCGTCCTGGGTGATTCCGAAATCAGACAGCAACTGTTGGTAGGCCGACGCCTCTTCGAGTGCATTGAGGTTCGCTCGGTGCAGGTTTTCGAGAAGTGCATCGCGCAACATGTCGGCGTCTTTTGTGTCACGAATGACCGCAGGGATCTCGGTGAGACCCACGGCCTTCGACGCGCGGAGACGTCGCTCCCCCATGACGAGTTCGTATGTTGCGTTGTCTCCGGTTCCGCTCAGCGGGCGAACAACGATGGGTTGTAGGACACCGAATTCACGAATCGAGTGTTCGAGTTCGGCGAGTTCCTCCGGCCGGAAATCGGTTCGCGGCTGGGCCGCGTTCGGGACAACTTTGTTCGGATTAATCAGTTGAAATCGTGCGCCGGGAACTTCTCGGTTGGAACCGGAGTCGTTTTGAGGGAAGAAGACGTCAACGCCTCGGTCCGTAACGTTTGCGCCGCCGGTGGGAATCAAGGCGCCGATTCCACGGCCCAATCCAGTTCGCTTTTCAGCCATCTCAGTACACTCCTCGTTCAGCAAATTCGATGGCCGCTTCGCGATATGCGATAGATCCAACCGAATCGTGGTCATAGTCAATTACAGTCTGTTGAAAACTTGGTGCTTCGGAAACTCGAACCGATCGAGGAATGACCGCTTTGAAAACAATGTCGGGAAAGTGGCGGCGGACCTCGTCGGCTACTTCCCTCGACAGGTTGGTCCGGTGGTCGTACATCGTCAAGAGGACTCCAGAAATGCTCACGCGAGGATTGAGGAACTGCTGGACCATCGCAATGTTGTCCCACAGCATCGTGACGCCCTCCAGCGCGTAATACTCGGCCTGAATCGGGACGAACACTTCCGTTGCCGCGGTCAATGCGTTGACCGTCAAGAGACCAAGCGACGGCGGGCAATCAATGAAAATGTAGTGCGGCATATCGGCACTGGAAGACAAGTACTCTTCCAGCGCGCGCTTCAGTCGCGTCTCGCGTGCCGATGCCGGAACCAGTTCGATCTCGGCGCCCGCCAGGTTGATCGTTGCTGGAACGCACCACAGGTTCGGGTTGCTGGGGCTCTGTTGTAGCACTGATTGGATTGATGCTGAGCCGACGAGGACTTCATAAATTCCGGGAATCTTGGCGTGGTGGTCAATTCCAAGAGCCGTCGACGCGTTTCCCTGGGGGTCCAAATCAATGACAATGACGCGTGCGCCCAGCCGCGCAAGGGCCGCCGCGATGTTGACGGTGGTGGTGGTCTTCCCGACCCCGCCCTTCTGGTTCGACAGGGCCACAATCCTCGTCTTCGCGGGGAGGGGTGCCACGCGCCGGGCCAATGCTTCGCGGCGACGGGTGAGGTCCATCAATTCTGTGGCGAGCGGACTCGCGTCTTCGTCAGACATCGCGCACGCACCTTTCTTGGATTTGTTGCCTGCGCGGAGATTCCCCTGCGCGGAGATGTTTCACGTGAAACATCGAGATGCCCAATCGGCTATTCAACAATAGCGGTGAACAATCTGGTCGGCTCGTCCACTGTACCTTCACCCAGGACGCGGGATTCTGGCGCAGAAATATTGTGGCGCGCAAAGACGGTGGTTGCCTCGGC
The DNA here is from genome assembly GCA_044239485.1 of Microbacteriaceae bacterium. Classification (GTDB taxonomy): domain Bacteria; phylum Actinomycetota; class Actinomycetes; order Actinomycetales; family Microbacteriaceae; genus MWH-TA3. Next base: position 4,626 of record JBIIBI010000044.1, read on the forward strand.
AATCTCGCTCTCAAGGCGCTGGCCCTTGAGGAGGGCGAGCCGTCCGCCGGGGACAACCAGCGGGGTCACAATCGGGATGAGCCCTTTCAATGACTTGACCGCGCGTGCGGTGACGACGTCAAACGATCGTCGCGGCGTGAAATCTTCCGCTCGGCCTGTGAACACCGTGACATTGGTTAAGGCAAGGGTCGTGACTTGTTCGTCAAGCCATCTGGTTCGGCGCTCGAGAGGTTCGATCAGCGTGACATCAACATCCGGACGAATCATCGCGATAACAAGACCGGGCAACCCCGCCCCACTCCCCACGTCGGCTAGGGCGGTGCGGCCGCCCGATACGCCCAATGGCGGTATCTCCGGCACGAGAAGAGCGCAGTTCAGGATGTGTCGGGACCAGAGGCGGCGCGCTTCGTCCGGGCCGATTAGCCCGAGCGCCTCGCCTCGAGTGCCGAGGTCGAGCGCAAACGTGCGAACTCGTTCAATCCCCGCACCACACAGCTGTGCCGCGACAGAAGGTTCCGCTTCGATCTCGGAATGTTTCACGTGAAACTATGCGCGGCTAATCACGGTGTGGCGGTCGGCGCCTTCGCCCTCGGAATGCGAAGCAAATTCTCGGTCGCTCACGAAGTCGTGGACCAACTTGCGTTCATACGAGGACATCGGGGGCAGTGCAGCAGACTGAGCGCCGCCCTCGATCCGCTCGATCGCTCGTTCGACCAGGCGCTCAAGCTCTTTGGATCGCGCGTCGCGTGAACCAGCGATGTCAAGAATGAGCCTCGAGAACTCGCCCGTCTTTGTGTGCACGGCAAGCCGGGTCAACTCTTGTAGTGCGGAAACGGTGTCGCCCTTGGTCAGGACCTTGAGGTGGTCGCTGTCGGTCGCCACAACCGAAACGTAGTCACGGCCGTTCGAATTGGTGATTTCGAGGTCACCATCGAGATCAGCAATATCGAGAAGTACCTCGATGTAATCGGCAGCGATGTCTGCCGCGTCTTTAGTGTCCGACATTATTTCTTTCCCTTTCCGCGCTTTGCGCGGTTCTTGCCCATGGGCTGCTGGCGTTGTGCCGGCTTCACTTCTTCAATCGGTTCCGCTTCGATGACGATTCCCTTGCGGATGTTTTTCTTTTCCTGGCGGGCCTCCCACGCGTGGAACGCCTCAGACCCGGGGGTTGGCATGTTGCGGATGACGACGAACTGCTGACCCATCGTCCAGAAATTCGACACGAGCCAATACATCATGACACCGAGGGGGAATGCGAACCCTGAGAAGAGGAAAACGAGCGGGAGGATGTACAAGAGAATCTGCTGCTGCTTGTAGGTCGGGCTTTCCTTCATCGCCTGCGAGATGTTCTTGGACATGATTTGTTTTTGCGTGATGAACTGAGACGCCGTCATAAGAACAACCATGACTCCAGCGGTCCAGATGACCGTCCAGTCGCCCTCCGCCGTTGACATCGCGGCGTGAAGGGGTGCCGTGCCGAAGATTGTTGCTGCGCCAAAGTTTTCCGCGAGACTGAGGTTCATGAACCCGATTCCGGGAATTCCGAGTGCCGCGTTGTTCAGGGTCGTGAAGAGGCCGAAAAAGACCGGCATTTGAAAAAGGAGGGGCAGGCACGAGGCGAAGGGTGACGTGCCGTGCTTGCCGTACAGCGCCATCGTCTCGCGGGTCATCGCCTCGCGAGAAAACTGATCTCGCTTGCCTTTGTACTTGTCCTGAATTCGCTTGAGATCGGGGGCGACTTCGAGCATCTTGCGTTGGCTCTTGATCTGGCGGACGAAGAGCGGAATCAGCGCGGCGCGCACAACGAGGACAAGGCCCGTGATGGAAAGGACCCAGGTCCAGCCGTCGCTTGGGTCCATGCCCACTTGGGTGAGCACCCAGTGGAAACCGATCAGCAGCGCTTCGATCGCCCAACGAAAGGGCCAGAGGATCATTCCGAGAATATCGGGCATCATTTTTCTTTCTTTTTCGGGATTACGAATCCCGAACGCGACAGGGGGAAGTTACCGTCCATTCTGGCAGGTATATCGTCTATTCCACCACGCGCCCAAGGATTGCATCGCACAATGCGCCACAGGGTCATGCCGCCACCGCGGATTACTCCGAACTGCTGAACCACTCCCAGTCCGTAGGCGGAACACGTCGGGTAGAAGCGACACACGTTTCCGTAGAGGGGGGAGATCATGGCTCGCCAGCCTCTAATGAAGGCCACCACAAGGTTTCGCGGGAATAGAAACAGCGTCCACCCCATCAGGCTCGTCCCCACTCGGTGGTTGCCTGGTCGATCTCGGATTTCAACTCGATGAAGCTTGGTACCGATACTTCCGATCGGAATCGAACGATGATGTCCCCGGTAAGAAGGCCGCGGTCGATGAGTTTTCGGGTAATGGCTCGGGTTCGACGGCGAAGGGTGTTTCGAACTACCGCGTTCCCACACTTTGCGGTAACAATAACGCCCACCCGAGTGAGTTCGGATGGGCGTCGATACACGATGAGGTGCGCGGTGACCTGCTTGTCCCCGCGTCGAACAACCTGACGAAAATCGCCGGGCTCAA
>JBIIBI010000059.1:0-5589 GCA_044239485.1 Microbacteriaceae bacterium
CTTTGCGAACACCGGCAACAATTTTTTCGCGAGAAAAGGCCTCGGTTACTCCGTTGCGTTTGATGACCGATAGACTCGCGGTTTCGAGAGTTGACCAGCGTCCGCTGCACTCCGGGCATTCTCGCCGGCGGCGAACGGACAGTCCGTCATCCGAGGTTCGCGAGTCGATTACTCGGGTGTCCGTGTAGCGGCAAAAAGGGCAAAACATGGAGTCACCTTTCGATTCGGGCGAAAACCGCGTTGCCGTGTCGTTCCATGTTACCGTTCGGGAATAAGGCTGGCCCGAAAGCCATTGAGAGGATTGTGACCATCGTGACGCCACAGGAGGCATTCCTCGCAGCATTCTCTTTGCATCCCGCTGGCGTTGCGGTGATCACGGGGCTCCTTGACGATGGGTCCCCCGCCGGCTTCACGGCGACGTCGCTCGCTTCGTTCTCGGCCGACCCACCGCGCGCGACCGTCAACGTGGCGCAACACTCCTCGTCGTATCCCGCGCTCGCAATGGGCAAATACGTGATTCTTCACTTCCTCAGCAGCGACCAGGTCGGAATCTCGCGCACCATGGCCGCCGACTTCTCTCAGCGCTTCGTGGGCGACCATTGGGCTCCGGGGCTGGGCGGGCTCCCCCAACTGCACGGAGTGCGAGGTGCGCTTCTGGCGACGGTGTCGGCGGTCACCGAAGTCGGAGACAACGCGGCAATTGTCCTCGATATCGTTGATGGTCTTACCCACCCCGAAAACCATCCGCTCGTGTACGTCGATCGCCGATATCACGGTGTCGGCGACATCATCTCGGACTAAACGAAACAGTTGGGTCCGAGTACCCGTTTCAGTTCGCCATAGAGGGGTCCGCTCACTGTGACTCGATGGGGCAGGGTGAACACCTGAACTCCCGACGCGTGGCGAAGTCGCAGCTCGACCTCGGCATCGCCCGGATAGCGCTTGAGCACATCGTCCAACTCGGCAATGACCGTCGATGTCGAATGTTCCGCGGGAACTTGAACGCGAATAATGGACACTTCGGAATCGAGCGAAACGTCAAGGTTTTTCACGTTCCGAACCATCATCGAGAGGAACTGTTCGCGAAGCCGAACCCGCCCGCTGATTGCCACCAACGAATCGTTCACCAGCAAGGGCCGAAGGTCCTCGTAGGCCTTTCCCAATATCGACAGGTCGATCGAACCCGACATGTCCTCGAGAACAGCGGAGGCGTATTGCTTGCCCGAGGCGCGCGCAGTCCGATGTTCGATGTTTCGCAAAAGCCCGGTGAGCGTGATCACGTCGTCTTCCGACGCTCCCTGTAACTCCCACTCGGTCTCTTCGCCCTCGCTTTCCGCGACTTTAGGCACGGCGATCAGGTCGCTGACGTACAACGTTCGATGGCGCTGGAGAACGACCTCTTGACCGTTCAACGGGTGATCGGAAACATACAGCCCCAGCATTTCACGCTCGAATTCGAGTTTCGTCTTGCGCGGCCATTCGGGGCGGTCCGGAATCAATTCCATCGGCTGGTCGAAGAGTTCCCCGAAGTCGAAGCCGACGTCACCCTTCGACGCGTCCTTCTTTTCACGGGTCGCATCGTCGACAACCTTTTCGTGGACTTCGATGAGGGCGCGACGCGTGTGACCGAAACGATCGAACGCTCCGGACTTGAACAGGGATTCGATCGTACGTTTGTTGAGTGCGGGCAACGGAACGCGAGTGACGAAGTCCTGCACCGAGGTGTACTCGCCACCCGACGTTCGTTCTGTCGTCACGTGCGCGACCACGTTTTCCCCGACATTTTTGATAGAACCGAGACCGAAACGGACATCATCACCGACCGCCGTGAAGTACAGGTCGGACTCGTTGATGTCCGGGGGCAAAACGGTGACACCCATGCGACGCGCCTCGACGAGATAGCCGCCCAACTTGTCGCGGTCGTCTCCGACCGACGTGAGAAGTGCCGCGATGAATTCCGCGGGGTAATGCGCCTTGAGATACGCCGTGAAATAGGCGATGACGCCATAGGCGGCCGAGTGCGACTTGTTGAACGCGTAATCCGAGAACGGGACGAGGATGTCCCACAGCGTCTTGATGGACGGTTTGGTGTATCCGCGCTCCAGCATTCCGGCGGAAAAGAGCGGGAATTCCTTGTCCAGCGTTTCTTTACTCTTTTTACCCATTGCGCGACGCAGGTTGTCAGCCTGCCCGAGTGAGTATCCCGCCACCCGCTGAGCGATCTCCATTACCTGTTCTTGATAAACGATGAGCCCATAGGTCGGCCCGAGGATATCGGCGAGTGATTCGGCGAGCTCGGGGTGGATGGGCGTGATGGCCTGTTGTCCCTGTTTGCGCATCGCGTAATTCGTGTGTGACTTCGCGCCCATCGGGCCCGGTCGATACAGAGCGAGCACAGCCGAGATGTCTTCGAAATGGTCGGGACGCATCTGTTTGAGAAGTTGTCGCATCGGGGGTGAATCGAGTTGGAAGATTCCGAGTGTCTCGCCCGTCGACAAGAGGTCGTAGACACCTTTATCGTTGAAATCGAGGTCTTCGAGGACGAGATCGATGCCCCGGTTCCGTTTGATATTGATGAGCGCATCATCGAGAATGTCGAGGTTTCGAAGCCCCAGAAAGTCCATCTTGATGAGCCCGAGTTTTTCGCAAGTCGGATAATCGAATTGCGTAATGATCTGACCGTCGTTGTCACGCATCATGAGCGGCACGATGTCGGCCAGCGGAGTGTCCGACATGATGACACCGGCTGCGTGGACACCGGTGTTTCGCTTGATGTTTTCAATCCCGAGAGCCGTCTCGAACACCGCTTTGGTGTCGGCCGATTCCTCGATTACCTCGCGGAACTGCGCCGCTTCCTTGAAGCGGGGGTTGGCGGTGTCATACATCTCGCCTAGCGACATGTCACGGCCAGCCACCATCGCCGGAACCGCTTTGGACAATTTTTCACCCATCCCGTAGGGGAAACCCATCACGCGGGAAGCGTCCTTCAACGCCTGTTTCGCTTTGATGATGTTGAACGTCGCGATTTGCGCGACGCGGTCCGAGCCGTACTTGCCGGTCACATAACGCTTCACGTCGTCACGTCGTCGAGTGGAAAAGTCGATATCGAAGTCCGGCATCGACTCACGTTCGGGGTTCAAGAACCGCTCAAAGAGCAACCCGTGTTCAATCGGGTCGAGGTCGGTGATTCGCATCGCGAAAGCGGCGAGAGAGCCGGCACCCGAACCTCGACCTGGACCGACGCGAACACCGTTTTCGCGGGCCCATTTCACAAAGTCCGCAACGACGAGGTAATAGCCAGGAAATCCCTTGTTGATAATCACCTCGATCTCGTACTTCGCGCGTTGCTCGATTTCCGGTGTCAACCCGTTCGGGTAACGAAAGGCGAGCCCCGAAATCACTTCGCGCTCGAAGGCCGCCGCTTCGGTATCCCCCGCCTCGACGGGGAATTGAGGCATGTGGCTCACGGATGTGTCGAATTCGACGTTGCACCTCTCGGCGATGAGCAGCGTGTTGTCGGCGGCTTCCGGGTGGTCAGGAAACAGTGAGCGCATTTGGGCCGCTGACTTGAGATAGAACTCGTCCGCATCGAACTTGAACCTGTTTTCGTCCGACAGGGTCTTGCCGGATTGAACACACAGCAGAGCGGCGTGCGACTTGGCGTCGTGAGCGTGGGTGTAGTGCAGGTCGTTCGTCAAAACGAGCGGTAAGTCGAGTTCCTGCGCGAGCCGCAGTAAATCTTTGATTCCACGGCGTTCGATGGCCAATCCGTGGTCCATGATTTCAATGAAGAAGTTGTCTTTGCCCAGGATGTCGCGCATTGTCGAGGCGGCAAGTTTGGCGCCGTCGTAGTCACCCAGACGGATCTTGGTCTGAATCTCGCCCGAGACGCACCCGCTCGTGGCAATGAGGCCCTTGGAGTGCGAACTGAGCAGCTCCAGGTCGATCCGGGGTTTGTGGTAGAACCCTTCGATGTAGGACGACGTCGACATCGAAAAGAGATTGTGCATTCCCTCGGTTGTCTCACTGAGCATTGTGAGGTGCGTGTAAGCGCCACGGGCAGAAACATCGTTCTCGCTGCCATCGGCCCACTGGACCGGCTTTTTGTGGTGCCTGCCCTCCGGCGCGAAATAGGCCTCGAGCCCGATTATCGCCTTGATATCGCGATCCTTGGCCTGTTTCCACATCTCGAACGCACCAAACAGGGTCCCGTGGTCGGTCATCGCAATCGCAGGCATCTGCTCTGCCACCGTGGCGTCCAACAGACTGCCAATTCGTGCGGCGCCGTCGAGCATCGAGTTGTCCGTGTGAACGTGCAGATGGACAAACGAACTCGACACGGACTCTCCTTCTCGCGGTTGCGGACTTTCAGTTTAGGTACAACAGCGGACGCGACCGTGAGGCGCGTCAGAGACTCGCGAGAAGTTCCAACGAATGTGCCAAGTCTGGGGCGTAGTCACTCGTGATTTCGAGCTCGTCCCCCGTTGTGGGGTGGTTGAACCGAAGTCGGACGGCGTGCAACCACTGTCGTGTGAGCCCCAGTCGCGTCGCGATGCCCGGATTCGCACCGTATAGCGAATCGCCAACCAGTGGATGACGTTGAGCGGCCATGTGAACCCGAATCTGATGAGTGCGACCCGTCTCGAGGCCCACTGACAAAAGAGTTGCGATCGGATAACTGGCGAGCGTGTCGAAGTGAGTGATCGCGTTTCGCCCGTCATGGGTTACCGCGAATTTCCAGGCAGACCCCGGGTGGCGCCCAATCGGTGCATCGATTGTCCCTTCCGGTGGAACCATCTCGCCTTGAACAAGCGCATGGTATTCCTTGACGACTTCCCGTTCTTTGAATTTCCGTTTCATGACGGAATACGCAATCTCACTCTTCGCGACAATCATGAGTCCGGATGTGCCGACATCGAGCCGGTGCACGATCCCCTGACGTTCCGGTGGGCCCGACGTCGCGATTCGATAGCCCGCACCGGCGAGTGCCCCCAGAACAGTGTCACCCTCCCAACCCAGCGAGGGGTGTGCCGCGAGGAACGGTGGTTTGCTCACAACGACGATGTCGTCGTCGTCATAGACGACTTGCATGTCCGCAATGAGAACCGGGACTATCTCGGGTTCGCGCGGATCGTCCCAGACAATCGACAACACGACGTCTGGGGACAGTCGATCGGACTTTCGCGCCACCCGACCGTCCACCTCGACCCCACCGCGTTCCACCACGTCACCCGCAAAGGTGCGAGAGAAACCCAGAAGTTTCGCGACGGCGACGTCGACCCGCTCCCCGACGAGGCCGTCAGGTACGGGAAGTGAACGATGCTGTGGCATCGCGACTAGAAGGAGTTGGCGGATTCCTGACCGCTGTTGGCCAGATCCGCAAGCTGCTTTTCGAGGTGCTGCTTGAGGTGCTGACGGTATTCCTTTTCGAACTGCTTGAGGCGTTCGATTTCGCGTTCGACCGCGATTCGCTGCTGGTCGAGAACATTGATTTCGTTGCGCTGGCGAAGTTCTGCTTCTGCGAGCATGCGCGTTACGTGGTTCTTGCCCTCTTCGATGATCCGGTCGCGTTCGGTGTATCCCTCTTGG